>JABRVX010000008.1 GCA_039961735.1 Fimbriimonadia bacterium | reverse complement strand
ATCCCGCCACCCAAACCCAAGATCGCCCCGAATGCCCCGGCCCCCACACCCGCGGCAAAGAGCAAAGTTCCCTCGGCTCCGTTCATCCCGACTCGCCGGGTCGGACGGCCGTCTCCTGCTTCTGGTGTGGCGCGAACAGCGCCCGCGCCACTAACAGCACGATCGCGACGCAGATGAGGCTATCAGCAATGTTGAAGACCGGCCACCAGCGCAGGTCGAACATGTCGGTGACCCGTCCGTGCACGATGCGATCATACAGATTGGCCACCGCTCCACCCAACAGCATGGATAGGGCCACGGCGGAGAACCTGTCCTTCGCCGGTAACCGCAGGTAGACGACGAACGCGCCCGCTATGACTAGTGCACTCACCGGTACGGTCAGCCACTGTGCATTCTGCAGCATCCCGAATGCAATTCCCGTGTTGTATGTGAGCGTGATGTACAGCACTCCTGGAATCGCAGGAATGGACTGATGCTCGGCAAGCGCCGACTGCGCCCAAAGCTTCACGACGCGGTCCAACGCCACACTGATCGCGAACACTGCGATTGCCATACCGTGGCGGTTCACGAGCGACTCCCGGATACTAACACGCCTTTACCACCCCTGCGCATCGGCCGCACAGAGTCGGATGCTCGACATCGGCACCCACATCGGTTCGGCGGAGCCAGCACCTTTCACACTTTTCTCCCGGCGCGAGCATCACTTGGATCTCCGCGTTCTGCTCCAACCACTCTACCGCCGACACTTTGAACACGGTGGGCAGGATATCGCGGCAGGAATCCGGCAGAACCCTCTCCTCGATGGGCGGCCCGAAGCGCACCAGCGACTCCTGCGTGTCCTTCACCACCTCGGCCTTCTTGGCTTCCTCTAGCCGCAGGTTCACCCGATCGCGCCAAGTGAGCATCAGGTTCCACCGCTTCTCCTCGTCCGCGGTGAGCCCGTCCGACTCGGGCGAAGGGAATGGCGCGAGATGAACGCTCTCCTCCTTGTTGCTCAGGGGCAGCTTCTCCCACACCTCCTCCATTGCATGGGGGAGGATGGGGGCGCACGCACGGCAGAGAGCCGATGCCAACGCCAAGTAGGTGGCCTGACAGCCGCGCCTTCCGGGCGAGTCCGCCGCATCGCAGTAAAGGCGATCCTTCGTCACGTCCATGTAGAACGCGCTTAGGTCTTGCGTGCAAAACACTAACAGTGCATTCCAGGCACGATGGAACTCGTATTGCTCGAGGGCCGAGCGGACCTGCTCCAGGGTTCGGTTCCACCGATGCAGCGCCCAGCGATCGATCTCCTGTGGCGGAGCAGTCTTACTCTCGTCGTAGTCTGCGAGGTTGGCAATCAGGAACCGCAGCGTGTTTCGGACCTTCCGGAAGCCGTCCGAGTACTGCTGAATCAGTTCCTCCGAGGCTGCGACGTCCTCGAAGATCGACACGTTCGCGGCCCACAGTCGCAACATGTCCGCACCATACTTCTCTGCGACATCCATCGGCTCCAGCACGTTGCCGGCGGACTTGCTCATCTTCCGGTACTCCGCGTCCAGCACGAAGCCGTGTGTAAGCACCGAACGATACGGCGCGCCACCCTTCAGCGCGCAACCGATAATCAGCGACGTGTTGAACCAGCCACGGTGCTGGTCCGAGCCTTCTATGTAAAGGTCTGCTGGCCAAGAGAGTTCGGGCCAGTAGCCGCTGTCCAAGACGACGTAGTGGCTGCAGCCCGAGTCGAACCACACGTCCAGGATGTCGGTCTCCTTTTCCAGCTTTGCAGCCGGAACGCCGAGGTACTCCCTGTCTCCGAGTACCTCCTCGGGCTTGGCCTCGAACCAGCCCTCGATGCCTTGCCGCTCTACTAGCTCTGCGACCTTCTCGATGGCGTCCCTGTCCAGCAGTGGCTCGGGGTTGCCCGGGGCGTAGAAGGCAGGGATCGGGATGCCCCACGTGCGCTGGCGCGACAAGCACCAGTCCGGGCGCCCCTCCACCATCGCATAGATGCGGTTCTTCGCCTGCGGGGGATACCAGGTGGTCTTCTCGATCTCCTCGAGCATCTTCTCGCGAAGACCCAGGTGGTCAATCCGCAGGAACCACTGGTTAGTCGCCCGAAAGATGAGCGGCGTGTGGCAGCGCCAGCAGTGCGGGTACTGGTGCTCATACTCGTGATAGTGGAGGAGATTGCCTTCCTCTCGCAGCCTCTTCAGAACCGCAGCATTCCCCTCCGGCACGATCGGCAACCCCGCGAACTCGCCTGCTTCCGAGGTAAAAACGCCGTTGCCATCCACCGGACACAGGATGTCCAATCCGTACTCCTGCCCCGTGTAGAAGTCCTCCGCGCCGTGGCCGGGCGCCGTGTGAACCAAGCCCGTTCCTTCGTCAGCCTTGATGTAGTCGGCGAATACCACCACCGAAGGCCTCTCGAAGATGGGGTGCCGGAAGGACATGCCCTCCAGCTTCGAACCTTTGACGACGCCGACCTCGCGGTAGTCCGAGATGCCGCACTCCTCCATTGCGGGCCGAACCAGTCCTGCGTACAACAGGTAGGTTCGGTCTCCCGCCTCGACAAGGGAGTACTCCATGTCTTTCGCCGCGGCAATGCCCAGGTTGGCCGGAATGGTCCAAGGGGTGGTGGTCCAGATCAGCGCATAAGGGTTCTTCCGACCCGCCAGCACCCTGTTCGGGTCCGCAAGCAGAGGGAAGGACACGTAGATGGACTCGCTGACGTGGTCTTCGTATTCCACTTCCGCTTCCGCGAGCGCCGTGGTGCACACGGGGCACCAGGTGACCGGCCTCTGCCCCCGGTAGATGTACCCTTTCTCCACCAGTTCCCCGAATGCCCGGATCAGCTTCGCCTCGTAGCGGAAGTCCATACTGGCGTAGCGCCGTTCCCAGTCTCCGAAGACCCCCAGACGCTGCGACTGCTCGGTCTGCAGCCCAATGTAGTAGGCAGCGTGCTCGCGGCATGCCTTGCACAACTCCACCTTGCTAGGCGTTCTTCCCTCCTCGCGGAACTTGCGGATGACAGCCTGCTCGATGGGCATTCCGTGGTTGTCGAAGCCGGGTATGAAGGGCACGTTATGGCCGGACATCGTGCGGAACTTGACGATGAAGTCCTTCAGCACGCGATTCATCGCCGTGCCGATGTGGATGGGATAGTTGGTGTAGGGTGGACCGTCGTGCAGGATGAAAGGCTTTCTGCCGCGCGTCTGCTCCTGGATACGGTGGTAAAGGCGCATGTCGGCCCACCGCTTTTGGATGCGCGGCTCGAGCGCGGGCAGCCCCGCGCGCATGGGGATGGTGAACTCTTGGTTCGGAAGTGTTAGCGTCTTACGGTAATCCATGTAGCCTCTGTTCCACCCTACCTATGTGACTCGCTGTGACTTACCGGCGATACGGCATCAGTGCTCGTCTCTATGCCATCCCTTGTAGATTCTGGCTTCATGCTCGCATAGTCCGTCGTGCCGGTTCTGGGTAATCCAGAGGCGGTCGGGGCGGACCAGGAACGATGGATGCCTTCTGCCGGTCCGGATAACACCGGATCGCGACGGACTGCCGAAGCCTTCCCGCTTTGCCCTCGAGCCTCGATGAGCAATCCCGCGGCTTCGACCGCCGATATCGACAAGCCCACGCTCGAGGCACGCCCGACCCCGGCCACAACTCATCCTTCGAAAGGGGATTATGCACCATGAACGGCGATCGGGGCGAAGCGCTTTCTGCAGGTGTCGGTCGGGAACGTCGCGCCGGTGGTGGGGAACAAGAAAAAAGAGATTGCCAAGTTCTTTCGGAGCCTTTCGCCGGAGTACGCCGCCGGGCTCGAAACGGTGGTCTCCGGTGTATCTACAGGGAGCGAGGCCTGCCCGTCACGGCATGCCGCGTGATCCCGGCTCGAAAGCCGGCTCGGGTTGCGTGGGGCATCCGCCACAAAATGGTTCGGTTCGACCCTTCCATGGTCGAGACACTCCACAGCCATCTATAGAATCTCGGCATGGTGGATTGGGCCGATCCCGAGCGTAGGCTGCGTCTCCCCCGTGCAGGAGTTATGCCGTGGCGTAGAAAGGGTGGACCATGAAGATCGCGATGATCGGTGCTGGTAGCGTCGGTTTCACCCGCAGGCTGTTCATGGACGTTCTCGCCGTGCCCGAGCTTAGAGATTGCACCTTCCACCTTATGGACATATCGCAGGAAGCCGTGGACATGGCAGTTGCGTTGTGCCGCAAGATGGTGGCGGACAACGCCTTGCCTACCCGCGTGGATGCTGGGACGGATCGGAGAGTGGCGCTGGAGGGCGCAGACTACGTGATATGTACAATTCGCGTAGGTGGGTTGGAGGCGTTCGCGCGCGACATCGAAATCCCGTTGAAATACGGTGTGGATCAGTGCGTTGGTGACACATTGGGACCGGGCGGGGTGTTCTACGCGTTGCGTACCATCCCGGTGTTGCTGGACATCGCGAGTGACATGCGAGAACTGTGCCCGAACGCTTTGCTGCTCAACTACTCCAACCCTATGGCGATGAACTGCTGGGCTTTGCGCCGTGCGGGCGGCGTCCGAGTAGTAGGGCTATGCCACGGGGTGCAAGGCGGAGCCAAGCAGATCGCCAAGGCTCTCGACGTTCCGTACGAAGAACTGGAGTATGTGTGTGCAGGCATCAACCATCAAACGTGGTTCATCAAGGTGGCACATCGCGGGGGGGATCGCACGAACGACGTACTGGCAGCTTTCAAGGCCGACCCGGAGCTGATGAAGTCAGAGCCACTACGCATTGACATGATGGAGCGCTTCGGCTACTATTCCACCGAGTCCAACGGACACTTGAGCGAGTATGTGCCGTGGTACCGAAAGAGGCCTGCCGAGAAGGATCGGTGGGTGGATTATTCCACCTGGATCGGTGGAGAGACTGGCGGATATCTGCGATGCTGCCGCGAGAGCCAAGACGAGTATCGCGAGAACTTTCCGAAGTGGCTATCGGGCGAGCTGGACCAGATCGCTCTGGGCTCCCGATCGAGCGAACACGGTTCCTACATCATCGAGGCGCTGGAAACAGGACGGCGCTACTGGGGCTGTTTCAACGTGGAGAACACGGGACTGATCACCAATCTGCCGGACGGCTGCACGGTCGAGTTGCCCTGCATCGTGGATTCGACGGGCATTCATCCCTGCTACGTGGGGGACTTGCCGATGCAGTGCGCCGCCACCTGCCGAGCCAGCATTTCGGTGCAGGAGATGGCGGTGGAGGCGGCGCTGACGGGGAACAAACAGCTCGTGCGGCTGGCGGTGCTGCATGATCCGCTGACCGCCGCGGTGTGCAATCCCGAGGAGGTGTGGGCGATGGTGGACGAGATGTTCGCAGCCCTCGCCCCGTGGCTTCCGCAATTCGGGGCGTAATCAGGGTCCTACGCGACGCCGAACGGTTTGCGCGGGTGCGAGACCGACTGCCACAATGTTCGTGGCTGCTTGGGCCAGACACGTTGGAGCACCGGATGAACGAGAACATCAGAATCACCATTGACGACGTCGAAGTCGAAGTCCCCGAAGGCGAGTTGATCGTCGAGGCGGTCAAGAGGATCGGCAAGGAAGTGCCGATCTTCTGCTATCATCCGCTTCTCAAGCCCGTCGGCATGTGCCGGATGTGCTTGGTGGAGATCGGCTTTCGGCAGGACGACGGCAGCGTACGCATGATGCCGAAGCCGCAGACCGCCTGCACCCTGCCCGCGAGCAAGGGAATGGTCGTGTACACCGAGACCCCGACCGTGGCCGCAGACCGCAAGGGTGTGCTGGAGTTCCTGCTCATCAACCACCCCCTGGATTGCCCCATCTGCGACAAGGGGGGTGAGTGCCCGCTTCAGAACAACACCATGTTCTACGGTCCCAGCACCAGTCGCTACATCGAGGTCAAGCGGCACCTGCCCAAGGCGTTTCCGCTCAGCCGCTACGTCACGCTGGACTTAGAGCGGTGCATTCAGTGCGGACGCTGCACCCGCTTCACCGAGGAGATCAGCGGCGACGGGCAGCTGGCGATGCTCTTCCGCGGTGCCAACATGCAGCCGAACACCTTCCAGATGACGGAGTTCACGAGCAAGTTCAGCGGTAACACCATCGAGATATGCCCAGTGGGCGCGCTGACCAGCACGGAGTATCGCTTCCGGGCAAGGCCCTGGGACCTGCACACGTCGAAGACGCTGTGCACCGGCTGCTCGAATGGCTGCAACATCTGGCTAGACCACCGGCGCGGGGTATTGTCGCGCATTCTGGGCCGCTCCAACCCGGAAGTGAACGAAGACTGGACATGCGATAAGGGCAAGTTTGGACATCAATACTTGCGCAATACCGACCGGCCGGCGACACCGCTGATCCGGAAAGGCGAGGCGTTGGTCGCTACCGACTGGTTTACCGCCTATGAAGAGATCATCCGCACCTTCGAAACCGGGGTAGTCACTTCGGGCCCAAACGGCATCGCGGGGCTTGGTGGGGGACTCGGGACGACGGAAGACGCCTATATGTTCCAGAAGCTGTTCCGGCGGGGCTTCGGGTCGAACAACGTGGACCACAGGCGAGTGGCGAGCTCGCGCTCGGAGATAGCTTCGCCGGTGCTAGCCCAGGGTCGCCCCGGTATGCAGGTATCTTTGTCGGAGTTGGAGCGCGCGGGGTCTATCTTCGTCTTCGGGTCGGACCTGTCGGACGAGTCGCCCATCGTCTTTCTGCGAACGCGCAAAGCATGGTTCCGGAATGGGGCGCGCTTGGTCTGTGCGCACTCGGAGTACAACGATGTCGAGGACTTTGCCGAGGTGAGCCTGCGCTACCGAGCGGGCACCGAGAGCTGGCTCATCGGCGGCCTGCTGCACCTCCTCGCACGGCGACCGGAATGCGATGGGATCAAAGGTATCGCCGCTCTTCGGCAGAGCGTGGCGGACATCACTCCCGACCGCTGCGCGGAGCAGACCGGAGTGAGCTCGGAGGCGTTGCGGCGGGCCGCGGAGGCTCTGTCGGCTGCGCCGTGCGCCATCTTGTATGGCTCGGCGCTGGCTGCGTCTTCCGAGATGGTCGAGGGCGGCCTCCTCAGCCTGGCCGTGCTTACGGGAGGCACGCTGAATCGGCTACTCCCCGATGCGGGTTCGCACGGAGCCGTGGACATGGGCGTTCTTCCGGACAGCCTGCCCGGTCTTCGGGACCTGGGCGACCCCTCATCGCGCGCGCACTTCGAGGCAGCTTGGGGCGGTACGATCCCCGAAGAGGCCGGGATGGGCACGGAGCGAGTGTTGCAAGCGTGTGCCGAAAACCGCATCCGTGCACTGTTCCTTAACTGCTTCGATCCTCTCACCGACTTCCCAGACCGCGCGCTGGCGGAGAGGGCGCTGGAAGAGGTGGACTACCTGGTCGTACACCACTTCTTGCAGTCGGAATGCACGCAGTACGCGAGTGTGTTCTTGCCCGCACAGTCGTGGGCGGACCGGACAGGCACCTTCACGAACGTAGAGGGTCGGGTGCAGCGTTTCGATCAGGCGTTGCAGCCGATTGGGGCGGCCAAGGCCACGTGGCAAGTGTGCGCAGAGCTATTGTTCCGTATGCACCGAATGACACCACCCTTCGGACCAGGTGACATCATGGCGGAAATCGCTCGGTTGGTACCCGCTTATGCCGAATGCACTTACCATAAGATCGGAGAGCACGGCACTCGTATCGCACCCCACAGGGTTGCTGTCGAGCCGGCGGTTGACGCCTATCACCTACCTACTGCCAAGGCCGAGAAGTAGGGTGGAGCGGAACCCGGGAATCGCGTTCGATGGGGGCCGGCTCGACCGCAGCGCGCGCGTGGTAGAAGAAAAGAGCTATCAGGCACCGTTGACGCCACAGGACGTGACGCTGCTCATCGCTTGCCTGGACCTGACGACGCTGTCGGGCGATGACACCGAAGATCGTGTATCGGCACTGTGCCGACAGGCGCGCGATCTTTCGGCGGGCAGAGGCACTAACATCCCTCGCCCGGCTGCCGTGTGTGTGTATCCCGTCTTCGTACCTCTCGCGTTGGAAGCATTGGCAGGTAGTGGTGTCAGCGTGGCAACGGTGGCGGCGGGGTTCCCACACGGCCTCAGTCCCCTGCCATGCCGTGTGTCGGAGGTGCGTGAGGCGGTCGCCTTGGGGGCGCATGAGGTTGACGTGGTGATTCGCCGCTCACACGCACTGTGTGGTGAGTGGCAGTCACTGTATGACGAGGTGCGTGCCTTTCGCGATGCGGTGAAGGACCGCAAGCTGAAGGTGATTCTCGCCACCGGAGAACTAGCCCAGTCGGAGGTGATCTTCCGCGCCGGGTTGACCGCGCTGATGGCGGGGGCGGACTTCATCAAGACCTCGACGGGGAAGGAGGCGGTCAACGCGACGCTGCCCGCCGGCGCGGCGATGGCTCATGCGATTCGCACCTACGCAGAGATGAGTGGCTTTCACGCCGGGCTGAAGCCGGCAGGAGGCATTCGGACGGCGGAGCAAGCCGCCGAGTGGCTCGAGTTGGTGCGGTACGAACTCGGTTCGGAGTGGCTGACACCCGACCGGTTCCGCATCGGCGCCAGCGGGTTGCTCGCCGACCTGGTTGCCAGGCTGGAACAAGAGTAACGAGGCTCGACCGGCGGGACGTCGGAATGACGCGAGGCTGGCGCCCTCGGCGGGAATCGAACCCACGCACCCGGCTCCGGAGGCCGGCGCTCTATCCGCTGAGCTACGAGGGCGCTCGTGTATGGCCTACCCGAAGTGCGGGTGGATTGTCAATGGCGCCGGGCGCCCACCGGACGATCGGGATTGCCCCCCGCTCGAGATTCTGCCGTTCCGCAGAGTCTGCAGGGGGAACTGTTCGTCCCGCATCCTCGAACCGCAGATTCTGACGCGGCAGTCCTACTCCGCTCGGAAGTGAGATCGCTGGGCGAGGATTCGGGTGCTCTACTCGTGGTCTCGAGGAACTGCGGAGGAAAAGGAGTGGCGGTCGAAAAGGAAGTAGCTGACGGCCACGCCGAGGAGAAGAGCCCCAGCGACAAGCGTCAGCACACCCGCCACCGAGGTGATATCCAACCACTGGTGCGCAGCGAGGTAGGCCCGCCAAGTCAGATAGCAGATGGGACCCAAAACTGCTAGGCGTAGGAGACGTCTGCGCACAGGGGAAACGGCGAGGGTGGAGAGCACTCCCGTCCACAGTGCGCATGTCACTGTCAGCACGAGACCGAAACGCGCTTCGTCAATCCACTCGGGAATCGGCTCGATGCGCATGGTCTCACACTAGTCGTACGTCTGCGTCTGAAGCCGATGCACCGTCGCCACGACTGAAGGCATGCACCTTGGCACAGGCGCATGCCGCTCTCTCTGGCGGGATTCGACCGATCAAGTCCAATACCACTTGCTTGATCCGCGCCGAGTTCTCATTGAATACACGAACCACCTCTTCTGCAGTCACAGGTTCGATGCCCGCCTCGTGCAAGCCGCAATCGTAATCGGTGATGAGCGAGATGTTTAGCACACACATACCCAGCTCTCGAGCCAGGTATGCCTCGGGGTACTGGGTCATGTTGATCACTTCCCACCCGGCGGCGGAGAACCACCGGCTCTCGGCCTTCGTGCTGAAACGCGGACCCTGAATCACTACCACCGTTCCCTGCTCGTGCAGCCCGATGCCATGAGATCGAATCACCTCCGTTGCCAGTGAGCGCATCTCCGGACAATAGGTGTCTGCGGGGCTGACATGGGTGGTGATAGGGCCGTCGAAAAAGGTGTCAGCGCGACCAGACGTGCGGTCTACGAACTGGTCACATAGCACGAACTCGCCTGGCTTGACATTCGGCTGTAGACTGCCTGCTGCACAGGGACTGATGATGCGGGTTACACCCAGCGACTTCATCGCCCACAGGTTGGCCCGATAGTTGATCCGGTGCGGGGGAATGCTGTGGTGCCGACCGTGACGAGGAAGGAACGCCACCCGCTTGCCGCCTACCTCCGCCAGCATGACACTGTCGCTAGGGGGTCCGTAAGGAGTGTCAATCTTGGCTTCCTGCACATCCTCCAACAGCGAGTAGAAGCCGGATCCACCGAACACCCCGATCTGCGCCTTGGACAACGTCGCCTCCCCGATATCAGGTAAGAAGTCGCCGGGAGTATACCGCCGGGCGAATGTACGAGAGGCTGCGCGAGGAATACGGAGACTTCTTCTTTCTGGACGTCGAGTTGGACGGCGTTCGGGCGGTCATGATTGCCGACACGGGCTGCCCTACCGACGTGCTGCTCACCGAGAGCTTCGCGAGGGACAACTTCGGTTACCGCCCGGACGAGGCGAGGCAGAACGATCCGATGGCGCAAACGATCCGGCTAACGAGCGCACCCAACTACCTTTCCATCGCAGGCGAGACGCTGGCGTTGCAGGATCGCGAAGTGGACGCGCACAAGATGTCGGCCGGCTGGTCGAACTCGGAGATCGCGGGCTGGATAGGATTGCCCGTTCTGGCACAGTTCACTTGTGTGATGGAATTCGATGGGTGGCGACTGCAGCTAGCACGCTCGCTGCGTTCTGTCATTGGCCTTGCGCGAGCTGCAAGAGAGGGCGTTTTTCGCGTCGCCGTCGAACATGGCCCCGAGCCCTTCGTTCGAGGCAGGCTTTCGGGACTTCCGGGGCGTTGGCTCCTTGACACCGGACGAACGAATACGGCGGTGTATTACGACGCCTACCTGCGTGCTGGGTTTCCGGAGCGCGAACTCGAGGCACCCGATCCTGACTACTGGGTAGCGGGGTGGGACTGCAAAGGCTTTCACGTCGAAAGAATGCCGCTGGAGATAGGCCCCGTTTTGCTCCCCGAGGAGTTCGTGGCGGTCACGGACTACAAGCCCGGTCGTGACTATAACCAGACCGCAATCGACTTGTGGCTCGGCGACATCGGGACGGAGGCGCTATCGTTCTTCCCGTTGGTGGTGATGCCGCCAGGTGCAGAGGAGCTGTTGCTATTCAGAGCGCCTCTTGCGACTCCGTGACCTGCGAGCCCACGGGGCGTTCACCATAGGCGGCTGTCTAGGTAATTCCTACGTAGGTCTGGTCCCAACGTTGCGCAGCGGACTCGAACGCGGGCAGAATGCACTTATGAGAATCCAAGATTTCGTCGCGGCAGAGACCGAGCAAGCCGTGAAGTCGCTCTTCGACACCGCTCGTTACGTACCCGCAGATAAGCTCGAATGGAAGCCGTTGGACAACGGGCGAAGCTGTCTCGACCAGTTGCAAGAGTGTGCACAGGCACCGACATGGTTTCAGTCGATCCTCGAAACTCGCCAAGTGCAGGAGTTCGACCCGGCCAAGTACGAAGAGATGAGGGTTGCGCGGCGCCAGTGGGACACTCTGGAAAAATGCGAAGAAGTGTGCCGCACGAACACCGCCAAGCTGATCGAGACAATCCGCAACTTCCCTGACGAGCACCTGAGCACCGGCATCCCGCACCCGTTTGCACCAGGAGAGACGATCAAGCTGGCACACGTGATGTTGTGGCACTACTGGAACACGGTGTATCACATCGGCCAGATCAACTACATCCAGACGCTGCTTGGGGACTTCGAGATGCGGTAGCTTGTTAGCTACTGACCGAGGCGTTTGATACGATGCCACGGAAGGGGCCGGTCGGAGGGGGTCGGCCTCTTCTTGCGCCACAGCGGGTAGCACAGCGTCCCGCGCGAGCGCACATCCTCTTGCTCCAACCCGAGCGACGCCAGCGCCTCGGCAGGCATCGGCTCGTCGTGGGCGGTGCGGTGCGGTACTGCGTAGCCGCCGATCCGCACGAAGCCTGCGAGCAGCTCGGCGGAGACAGTCACCCTACCCACGGCCCGGCACAGTGCGAGGCCGTAGCGCTCACGATGCGTCGGATCGTGCGCAGCCTCTTCGGCCCTCGCGTTCAGCACCGTGACCCCCTCCAAACCCATCTCCTCTACCACGCGCTGGACGAACACCAACGCCTTGCCGTGGGAATCGTTAAGTGTGATGTCGAGACCGGGCCGGACGATCTTCACGGGAAGGCCTGGAAACCCCGCGCCGCACCCGACGTCCACCACCGGCCCCTCGGCCTTACCACCCAGAGCCCAAAGGGGGTGGAGCGACTCCAATGCATGGCGTTCCACGAACTCCCCTGGCGGTACCCGGGTGAGGTTCTGCACCGCATTCGCCTCGTAGAGGCGTGCGGCGAGTAGCTCGAATCGTTCGACTGCCACTCCATCGAGGGGGAACCCGAGGATCTCCGCACCCGTTCGAAGTTCGTCCAGGTTCAGAGGGCAAACTACCATAGTCCGGTTGTACCCGCGGGTCGTGCACGGCTGTATAATGGCGCGCATGCAGTCGCTGGAGCCTTATCTGCAAGCCGTGGTGGACGGGCAATCGCTCAGTGTCGAGGAGGCGCGCGCCGCGATGGGTGTGATCATGGACGGCGAGGCGCCACCGACGCAGATCGCTGGCTTCTTAGTCGCCTTGCGCATGAAGGGCGAAACGGGCGAGGAAGTCGCCGGCTTCGCGCAGGCAATGCGCGACAAGGTCATGCCGGTGAGAACCACTCGCCAGCCACTGGTGGATACGTGTGGCACGGGTGGCGATGGGTTCAAAACGTTCAACATCTCCACTGCCGCAGCGTTCATCGCTGCGGGGACGGGCGTGGCGATCGCCAAACACGGCAATCGGGCCATCACGAGCGCTTGCGGCAGCGCCGATGTGCTGGAGGCGCTGGGTGCAAAGCTCGACCTTAGCGTGGAGCGCGAGGTCGAGGCGCTCGAGAGCATCGGCATCGCGTTTCTGTTCGCACCGAACCACCATCCGGCGATGCGGCACGCAACACCGGTTCGGCGGGAACTCCGCCTGCGGACGGTGTTCAACATCTTGGGCCCTCTCACCAATCCTGCAGGAGCCAGACGGCAGGTGATGGGAGTGTACGACCCGTCTCTGGTTGGGCTCGTGGCCGACGCGCTGGCCTACCTCGGGGTGGACCGGGCCGTGGTGTTCCATGGGGAGCCGGGCATGGACGAGGTGTCGGTGGTGGGTACGACCCGCTACGCGGTTATTGAGGGGAACAACGTTCGTCACGGAGAGTGGCAGCCGGAGGACCTGGGGTTGCGACGCGTGCGGCCCGAGGAGATCGCGGCCGGTGACGGTGTGGCGACCAACGCGAAGCTTCTTACCGAAGCCATCAGCGAAGTTACAAGCCCCCTCTCTGAAGCAGCCGTCGCCACGGCGGGCGCGGCACTGTGGGCTGCGGGTGAAAGCGATGTGCGCACGGGTGTCGAGAGGGCGAGGGATTCGGTGGCATCGGGGGCGGCGGCGCGGAAGCTAGAGGAGTACATCCGTTTCACCAATGAGCATTCTTGAGCAGATCCTGGAAAACAAGCGGCAGGAAGTCATCACGCGAAAGCTGCTCGTGCCGGTCGCAGATATGATCCTGCGCGCTGAGGATGCACCCCGTCCGCGAGGCTTTGCCAAAGCAATAGCCGATCATCCCTCGAAACCAGCGTTGATCGCAGAGGTGAAGAAGGCATCGCCCTCGAAAGGGGTCATCCGGGAGGACTTCGACCCCGAACGGATTGCCGAGGCCTATGAGCGAGGAGGCGCCTCGTGCATCAGCGTGCTGACCGATGAGCGGTACTTTCAGGGGCGGCTCGAGTACCTGACACGCGTGAAGGAAGCAGTGTCCCTACCGGTTCTGTGCAAGGACTTCATCCTCGAGCCGTATCAAATCTATGAGGCCGTGGTGGCGGGAGCGGATGCGATCCTTCTGATCGCGCGGGCCTTTCGCAACGACCCCGACGCGCTCGCGGACCTCATCTGGACGGCTATCGAGTACGACCTCGACACTCTCGTCGAGGTGCACGACGCGGAGGATCTCCGGCTTGTCGAGGGCTGCCGGTTCGACATGCTGGGCATCAACAATCGCGACCTCGACACGTTCCATACCGACTTGGCAGTGACCGAGCGGCTAGCCGGAGTGGCACCTCGTGATGCACTTATCGTCGCGGAGAGCGGGATCGAGACGCACGAGGACCTACGGCGACTGTCTCGGTCCGGTGTGTCGGCCATACTGGTCGGCGAGTCGCTGATGCGACAGCCCGACGTGGAAGCCGCCACCAGGAAACTGTTGGGCCGATGACCCGCGTAAAGATCTGCGGTATCACGCGGATCGAAGATGCTCTGGCAGCGATCGAGATGGGCGCGCACGCGTTGGGGTTCGTGCTAGAGCCGTCGAGCCCTCGCTATGTCGGGGAACGAGGCGATCTGCTGCAGGCGATCGCGAGCCTTCCGCCATTCGTATCCACCGTCGCAGTCTACGGGATTCGGGGAGCCGGGCGCGGCGACTGGGAAGAGGCGGTCTCGGCAACGCAGGCCGTCGAGGGCGAGTCGGCCAAGCCGCTGTTGCGCACGCTGAGGTTGCAATCGGAGGCCGACCTAGCCCGAATCGCTGAAGCCGCTCGCCACGCCGCCGCGTTGGTGCTGGATGCTTTTCATCCGGAGCAGATGGGCGGAACGGGGCAACCCGTGGATTGGTCGCTCGCTGCACAGGTTCGAGAGCTTAGTCCGGTGCCCGTCATCTTGGCAGGAGGTCTGACGCCGGAGAACGTAGCAGAGGCCGCGTACGTCGTGCGGCCTTACGCGGTGGATGTGTCCTCCGGCGTCGAGAGCGAACCTGGCTTGAAAGATCATCGCAAAATCGAGGCTTTCATCCGGGCTGTAGCCCTGATTTAGGGCCCGAGAGGGGCGAAAACGTGCAGCTTTGCACAAGGAATCCTCATTTAAATGTCATAAACTACGGCGTATGCCTATGCACGTCATAGCCGACAGCGATTTCGAGAGGCTGCTGACGGCAATATTGGACCGTGCCTATGGGGTTGCCCTGCGGATGGCGCGAGGCACAGCGGAAGCGGAGCTCCTCCTCAGCGAGACCATCGCCGAGGCTGTCCGCCGCTACCCGAAAGATGCGCCGGGACCAGCGTTCGGCCTTTGGTTCTACCGCCTTCTAGTCGAGGCCTTCACGAAGTCACGCGCTCGAAGGCTGCGCGAGGCCAAACAGCCGGAAGCCGAGGAAGCGACCGAGCTATTCCTCTATCACGAAACGCAGCGCCTGGGCATGCACTCGCAGTCCAGGGATCCGGCAGCGGTCCTTCTGTCCAAGCTCCGGCCCGAGCAGATTGCGGCGGCGGTCGAGGCTCTGCCGGATGACTACCGTGTGCTTTGCGCACTGTTCCTCTACGAAGACCTGCGGTACGTGGAGCTGGCGGCCATCCTCGGCGTCACGCCGAGCGTCGCGCGCAGTCGGCTGCACCGCGGGCGCAACATGCTGCAGCGGACTCTGTGGCGCGTGGCGGTCGAGTCCGGTGCGATTCAGGAACCCGCGACGAGGAATCTCGCATGAGCGACACCACCTTCTTCACTTGCGAAGAGACGTTCCGCCGCATGAAGGACTACGTGGACCGCGAGCTGCCCGCCGCGGAAGTCGCGCTCGTAGAGATGCATCTCAAGGCTTGTGGCGCCTGCGCGAGCGAGTATCGGTTCGAGCAGACCCTGCTGCGGGAGATGCGGGCCAAGCTTCGATCCGTGCCGACCCCTCCGGACGCCATCACACGCCTGCTTCGTGGTGCCTCCAACCCCAAAGAGCCGCGCGAGTAGGCGCAGCGCCTACCAGTTCGCGCCGACGAGTAGGCCCAGCGACTTCATGTCTACGAGGTACACGCCGAACGTGGAGATTCCTTGCCTGTGGGTGATGAACAGGTGCCGCCCGTGCCCGTCGAGCTGCGCACCGAAGCTCCAGGGACCGGTCGGACTGAACCGCAGGCCCAGCAGCCCGTGCGTGTGGCTTTCGTTTGCGCGGAAGCCGATGCCGGCGAAGGAGGCCAGCCCGCCGGATCGGGTACGTATCTCGCGCTCGGTCGTCGCGAAGTAGCCAGGATTGCCTGTGCCGATGCCCTGCACCCCGAACCCCACGCGCAGGTTGGGCAGGCCCCGGTGAGAGGGCATTACCTCGTAGGTACCGAGAACGCGCAGCGCCTCTTGCTTGTGGAGATAGGCGAGGCCGAGACTGAAGCGCGGCTTCGGAGTGTGCCACAGGAAGGTCTCAGCTTCAGTCTCGCTGCCGGGGACCCACAGGGTGTTGGTCATCCATGTGCTTCGCCGCTCCGACGAGGCCGAACCGGCCCCAAATCCTCCCGCGGCTCAGAGCGGGCACTTGGCATCCACCTGGGCGCCGACGGCGGCGGTGAAAAGCAAGAGAATTGATAGCGCAGGCGTCAGACGAAGCAGCATGTCCTCTCCCGATCGTGAATCTGGGCCTGGCAACACAGCTGCAGCCCTGCCCCCATTCTACGGACTCGATGCGGCATGCGTTTGCAGTGGCTGATCCACTCCTGATGGAGACTTATAAGAAGGCAGGGGGATGCGCCAAGCGCCGCGACCGTGGCGGGTGGGGCGAGCGGGCTCGTTCGATGTAAGCTAGTCTATAAAAAAAAGCACATTCGTAACTATTGACATAATCAGGCCCGTCGGATAGCATATAAGCGCTGTTGGGCTACTGCGTGGAAGCCAAGATGCGAACGCATGTGATGAGGCAGTACACGATAGCTGCCGCTGCCTACGTCGTAGTGGGTGTTGCGGGTGCCGGCGTGGCGCTGCTGGGTACTGGGGCGCCTCCCCAATACTCGCAACCGGTCTTCTACTACGCTCCCGATTGCCCTGGCTGCGGTGACGTGCTGCCGTCGGTGAGGCAGCTGGCAGGGCTCCGCTATGTTGACATCTCGCAGGGGGAGGGGTACAGGCAAGCGGTTGCGGCCCAGGGCGGCCCCGAGGTGAACGTCCCCTACTTAGAAGCTGTCGTGGCCGGCTCTCGGCGCAGCGCAAGCGGTTCCGGAGACGTCTCGGCACTCGCCCATGCTCTCTCCGCGCCCGACCGTGAACGGGAGGTTCTCTTCAAGGTCGGGGTCGCGCTACTCGGGATAGTCTTGGTAGCTTGCGCGGCGCCGTGGCTATGGCTTGGAGAACTCGCGCCGCCTGCCGGCGTTCTTCTCTCGCTGCTGGCCGCGATGAGGCCCTGCACGGCATGTGTGCGTCGGGGGATCGCGTGCTGAGTGCGGCAGCCTCAGTCTTGGGCGTGGCGGTCTTCCTTTGCATCATGGTGGCTGCCAGAGCGCAGGCGCCGCCGAGACACGTGGCGGCTTGGCTGTGCGCGGCCGGAGCCATTCTGCAGGCGTCCCTGCTGAGCATCGCTCCGAAGTTCTGCCTTCCGTGCCTAGGTGTCGGCCTTTGCTTCCTGCTTAGCGCCAAGATGTTGCCCCGCCTACCCGTCGCCGAGTCGCGGCCCCAGAGGTCACATGCGTGGCCGGTATTCGCTGGGGCCGCCCTGGCATGCAGCGTGGCCCTGCAGGCCGCCTCGTTGCCGTACTGGCCTGTCCCCACCGGAGGTCGCCCCATCGCTGAGTATCGGGGCAAAGAGGCAACGGAGCTTGTCGGCGGGCTCCCCGAAGGAGCCCCCGGCTCGTTCTGCTGGTCATGTCGGGGTGCGAGGCATGCGAACGTGCGATGCAGAGGTTGACTAGGGGAGGAGTACCCTTCATAGCAGTACGAAGGTGCAGCGAAGCTGCCCGTCCACCCTGCTTCGCCGATGCAGCGCTAGACACGGCATACCCCACCTTTCTCGTGCTAGACGAGAGTGGGCGGATCGAGACGATTTCGGCGGGATGGCCTTCGGGTGCAGCCGCCGATGAAGCCGTCGAGTACTACAGGAGGTGTACAGAATGAGACTCGACACGTTACTCAAGAAGTCCTGGCGCGGCGCAGTTGCCGTGCTTGGCGTGACGATGATCCTGGGGCTGATACCGATGCACACGTTGGGACAGGGAACGCCCCCGCCGCCGATGCAGTGCACGACCACTTCCCATGGGATGTTCGGCTGCAAGGACTACTCTGGTTCATGCTCAACCTCAGAGACTAACTGGGACATTATCGTCTCTTGCGATCGCAAGTGCTGTTATGTCGAAGGACAACTCTACTCCGAGACGTGGACTCTTTCGTCCAACTGCTGGTGCGTTCAGCTGCAGGGCTGCTGCGATTATAATCGCAATTGCACACGGACGGCGGACATGATCAAGGACAGATGGCCCTGCCCGCGATACCAGCAGCAGTAGGAGCTTAGCAGCATGAGGCTTGAGAACGGCGGGCACACCGCGAGTGGCTACGCGCAGGGCCTCAGGTCACATCCTCCCAGGCAGGCATTGGCGCGTGAGGAACCAACCCCACTTGTCGTGTTGGCGAACTTCTGAAAGAGGAATCTAAGTGGACGTTAGGTATCGCGGCATTTGGGACGAGGTGAGGGCATGGCCTGCATGGGTCCGTGTTCCGGCTGTCGGCGCCGCTGCCGGCGCTTCCTTTGGGGTGTTTGCATCGGTGGGGTACTATTTGGTTGGGCAGTACCGTGGTAGGCCATGGGAGATCGCCATCATCGCTGCTTTGTGGGGCGCTGCAGTTGTCGCTCCTCTGCACAACAGGTACGGCCGCGCAGCAATAGCATATGCCACCTTGCTAGCAGCAACCTTGTGGCTGTCGTTCTCTGTGTACACGGGCCAGCTTACCGCGGAGCACATGGCCACCGAGCTCTTCTATACTATTCTGTACGTCACGACATTGCCGCTCCTATCCGTCGGCACGTCGACGGTCTATACACTGATGGAGCGGGCAATGCGTGGGCACTAGCGGTACATCCGACGAGGAGCGTTGATTGGGGACGGGCGGACTGGCGGATGAGATTCGATCGTGGCGGCCAATATACCGGTGCCTGGCGCTAGGAGCGGCCGCAGCATTCGCATTCGGCGTGTTCGCTGCTGCCTGCTTCTATATGCTTGGCGAGTATCGTGGTCACACAGGACCGACTTCCATCGTGCTGATCGCCACCTTGTGGACTGCCCTCGTGGTTGCGCCGCTGGAGCGTCGCTGGGGCTGGCGAGGCATCATAGCAGCCGCGGTGCTGTCTATAGGAACCTCGCTCGCACTCATGCCCATCGTGTTCGCGGGCCTCGATCGGGTGGTGGACCGATTCCGCGAGTACCCGGTCTCGGCGCTCATGTGGCTCTTCACACTACCGATTCTGTCCGTAGGATCAGGATCTGTCTTCGCGTGGATGATCGGCTGTGTACGGCGGAACGACCGCTAGGTGCATATGTGGAGGTGTTGTATGCGCAAGGCTAGTGTCGGGCTAACACTGATAGAGCTACTCGTTGTCATCGCGGTAATCGCCGCGCTCGCTGCGATTCTTTACCCGGTGATCTATGGTGCGCGGAAACGTGGGCAGAACGCTCAGATCGTGAGTAACATGCGGCAGCTCGCACAAGCGGTCAATGTCTACATGGAGGACAACCACCTGCGTCTTCCGCCCTTCGACCCTAGGCCGCTTTTGAAGAACCCGGCGGTCAGAGCCATCGCCTACTACCCACACAAGATGGCAACGCGTACTGAGATGGACAACGCGCCTCGAGAGGAAGTTCCATTTCTCGGAGACTACGTGTACTGCCGGCAGGTGGTCGGAGTCTCTGCAAACTACTTCGTGGCGGACTCTCCGGGAGTCTTGTGGCGTGACCCCGATTCGGTCTGGAGGAACTACTGGAAGGACATTCCGGCTGCACCTGTCATCCTGGTATCCCTGCACGACGCGGGCTTCCAGATGCTGCCCCGCCAGCGGCCGCTCGGGGACGCCGTTCCGGACACTGAACACGACAAGCCGGTCAGACCACCGCCGGTGAACTTCCCGCCGAAGGTGCTACGCTGTCGGCTGGACACTTCGGTGCGGACGTATCGCATCGTGGAGCACATGCAAACCAACATGGGATTCTCGTATATCCCGTTGTGTATGAACAAGTATGCCTGCTGCAAGAACTGCCAAGAGGCCGGCCAGGACTGCTCCGAATAGCGGTAGGTGGAATCACGGCGTCGGTGCCGTTACCTGCCCGGCGCTACCGGGCGACTTGTAGGAAGGCAGGGGGATGCGCCAGGCCCCGCGGCCGTGCGTGGCAGCCGTCAGGTAGCCTGTGCGCCGGTTGAGCGATAGACTCTCGACCGGTGTATGCGGGATACCCTTCCCGAAACGCTTCCACTGCCCGCCGCCAGTGTTCGACACGAACACGCTGCAATCGAGCGCCACGTAGACGTCGTCCGGGCGAGTGGGGTCAATGGCGATGTGGCGGACCGGAGCATCCGGCAGGTTGTCGTCTATGCTACGCCAGGAACCCCCGGCGTTCTCGGTGAGGAACACGTGCTTGTTACCGAATCCGGCCAGGCCGACGATAACCCTGCGCGGCGATCGGGGGTCCACGGCCACCCACGTGATCCACTGGGATGGCAGACCCGAGGAGATGTCATACCACTGTTCTCCCGTGTTCGGCGTGACCCACATCCGACCCCACCTATTGCCGCAGTAGATTACCTCGGACTTCCCGTAGGCGATGCCGATGGCAGAGATGGGACCGATGTCACCACTGATTACGGACCACGTATCGCCCCCATCGGTGGTACGTGAGGCGCGGAGCGCGCCCGCCACTAGGATCCTAGGATCGTTCGGGTCCATGGCATAGGGTGCATAGAACAGCGCGCCAGTGCGGTCAATCCTATCCGCAATGGACCGCCAGCTCTCGCCTCCGTCATCGGACTGATACATGGCAAGTCCGACATAGGTGGAATAGGCGCGACTGGGGTTCTTGTAGTCGAATAGACTGATACCGCCGTCGCCCTGCACCGAGATACGCCAAACGGGGTTGCCGCGATACTTCAGCGTGCCGTTGTCTTGAGTGCCACCGATAGCATCGTAGGGGTCCCACGGGTGTGTGCCGATGGTCTCGAACTGGATGTTCGCGAGGCCGGTGTTGATTGCGCGCCACGTATCACCGCGGTCGTAGGTAACGAACATACCACCGTCGGTGCCGCCATAGAGCACCTTGGGGTCGTGCGGGTCGAAGGAGTACCCGTGCCAGTCGGGATGTACGCCCCACTGGAAGGATCGCGCGGCGTCGATCCAGGTCTCGCCGCCGTCCAGGCTTCGGAAGCAGCTCGATCCCGCCGCATACACCACTTTCGGGTCGTCCGGACCGCATGCCAGGAAGTTGTAGTACCAGCTACCGTAGTTAGGTGCGTTCGGGAGGTGCATCCAGGTGCGACCTCCATCGTCCGTGCGATACATGACGATGCCTGCATCGGTGACATAGGAGACGTACACTGTGTTGGGCACATCTCTGCACTGTGCGAGCTGGGTACGGCCGAACGTGCCGGGTGCGCGCAGCCCGCCGCCCAGCAGCTCCCACGTGTTGCCCGAATCGGTCGTCTTGAAGACGCCCTCCTTGGGTGGAGTGCCACCGCAGGCGTAGTAGGTATCCGGTTGCTTGGGGCTGTTGACGACGTCGCGGAAGTAGCCTTCGAGCAATCGCGTCCAAGAGTTACCACCGTCCAGCGAGCGGAACAAACCGCGCGAGGTCGCGGCGAGAAGCAGCCCAGGAATTTTCGGACTGGCAATCAGCTTGGCCCAGTATGCGCCCGCAAAGTGCTCTTCGGCGAGCAGCTCCCACGTGCGGCCCGCATCCATCGAGCGAAGGAACCCCGCACCGAAGTAGCTGTCGCCGGAGCCGTGCGCCTCGCCCGTGCCCGCGTAGATGATGTCCGGGTTGAAAGGGTCCAGAACAAGCGAGCCGAAGGAGAGGGACGCCTCGAAGTCCGAGAGCGGCTCCCAGCTCGCACCCCGGTCGGTGCTCTTGAACACTCCTCCGTGCGAAGCGCCGACATAGATGCGGTTGGTGTTGCGCGGGTCCACCGCGATGCTGCTGACGCGGCCGGCGCACTCGTATCCTCCCCATCCATCGCGCAGCTTGGTGGGGCCGATGAACTCCCACGCGGGCACGTTGCCCTTCGCGTCGGTCCAGTAAGGCAACTCGAGGGCGGCGAGCCAGGCGGACCGGCGCGCCTGCCACGCGGGCGCTTGGGGCGAGATGCGAAGCTGGTCGAAGTATTCCTCGCGCTGCTTGAGGAGCTTGTCCGACTGGGTGACGAGCTGGACCCCCGGACGCTCCTGGATGTCCTTCGTCAGGCCAGCTTGGACGAGAACGGCGGTGAGCACGAGCAGCGACGCGACGATCCCCATGCGCTCCCGGTACGCCATCACACTCCGTTTTCCTGCCTCGCAGCACCTTTGCCGGTGGGCATGGCCGGCTGCTCCTGCTGATGACGCGGCAGACGGAGTAGCAGCCACCATCCGCCCACCCTGTCATCCCGGGGGTGCGAGCGGCAGGGTGTGCAGCCCAAAAGGTCAGGCGAGCGCTTCCTTGGAACGGCAACGACGAGTATCCCTCACCAATGCGAGTGGTCAGGGATATGAATCGAGGAGGAAGGGAGGCGGCATACGGAGAGACTGCTACTCGCACATGCCCCACCACTCACGGAGAGTGGGACATAGGTATAGGCGGGACATCCGTTGGCAGCGATTCTCTATCTCGCACCACTCGCAGTGGCGAGGGTTACATTCACAGGCCATTCGGCCTCGTCGGACAGCATGTCGCCGTCGCACCAAGCCGAGACGACCGTCTGGACCGTGTAATGAGAGGGGGGTGCGTGGCCGAAGCCACGCACCCCCAGCTACGATCGGATTGCGGCGCAGCTACAGGTCGCCCGCCACGCCGAAGTTGGTGAGAATGATGTTCAGGTCGGACAGATCCACTGAGCCATCCGCATTCAGGTCTGCGGGCCCCATCGTTCCTCCGAAGTTGGTGAGAACTAGCGTGAGGTCCGAGATATCCACTGAGTTGTCGTCGTTCACGTCACCATTTCTCAGTGTGAAGTTGACGCCCGAAGTCGCGGGGCCTGCTACCACCTGCGAAGGACGCACCTGCCGCAGCCACGTGCCGTGCTTCAAGGCGATGTCATAGGTGCCCGTCAGCACGTCCGGCACGGTATAGCCGCCCGAGCCATCCAGCACGGCGTTGAAGCTAGCAACCACGTTCAACGTGCTGGGCTGTCGGAACTCCAAGGTGATGACCCGACCCGCGGGCGAGGGCACCAGGTTCTGCAGTGTCACGGCACCTGTCATTGTAGCTTCCGGCTTGAAGCCCTGGATCCAGGTGCGCCATCCGCCCGATGCCCACTCATGGTGTGCCCAGAAAGTGCGGTGGTCTGCGGGGTCCACGTTGATTGCGCTATAGTCACCCCACCTATCCGTCGTGTACGGGCCAGTGGAGTCCTTTCGGATCACATGCGGGCCCATAGTGCCGAGTGCGTCGGAGGCCCAGCGGTGGGTGGTGACCATCGAGATGTACTCGTTGCTGGAAGAGCGCGCAAACGTCATCGCCGCGTTGCCCTCCGGGTCCACCGTAATCGAGTTGAAGAAGGTGTGGATCGCACTGTCAATCTTAGCCGTACCAGACTGCACGAGTACGGGGTTGAGACCGGAGTCCGGCCACCCACGCATATCGATTTCGTACCAGCGCGACTCCACTGGATTCGAGTTCACGTGGTGCGCAGCCCACAGATGGCCGTTCCGATATGCCACGCTCCAGAACCTGGCATCGAAGGTCTGTGGCCGCACAGTCGTTCCCTTCTGAACGGGCGTGCCGGGCGAGCTATAGGCGGGAACGGTGAGGTTGACGCTGACGAAGGTCGGGCTGGTGAGCGGGTTCTTCAAGGCTAACAACCGAACCTGCGTGCGGCTGCTCCCCTCCTGGTGCTCGATCAGATACAGGTAGGGCGGATTGTCGAAGCTGACCGGTGGCATGCCGGCAGACTGCGTGGTAGTGCTGAGCGTGGTGGACTTGCTGATAGCAGGGGGCAAACCAGCCAGCAAGCTCGCCTTATCGAATGTATATACTGGGTAGTTCGCGCCGATACCGAACCCGTCACCTGTCACGTACACCACGTTCTGGTCTACCGCGATGTTGGGCGAGTCGAATAGGTTGCCCGCCAGCGCCGAGGTGTCGAAGCGATACTTGTACCAGGTACCGTTCGGATCCGAATCGTCGGACACTGCTACCAGTACATAGGACTTGTTGTTCGGAGCATAGCCTTCTGCGGCCATCGCGAAGAAGCGCCCGGACAGTTCGTCGTACAACACCTCGGGGTCGAAAACGAATCCGGTAGCGCCCAGGCTTCCCCAGAAGCCAGTGGAACCCTCGATGGGAGTCTGATACTGTTTGGTGCCAGTCTTCGTGAACCATGCGATCGCGCCGTTAGTCATGACTACGATGTGGTTCGGCCCCACTGCGAGGTGCGGATCGGGAGGAGTCCAACCCGTGGAGGTGATACCTAGGAATCCGATGTCGGCACCCGCGATTGTCACCTCGCGTTCACCCTCCTGCTCGACATCCAGCGGATCGAAGGTGGGTGGAATGTGCGGGCTCGCCGCGTCGGCGACGACCTTCGGTGCGGCTGGCTGCATGACGGGTGTTACGCCCATCTCGGCGACGTTCACACTTAGCGACCGGCGACTCAGCATGGACACGTACGTACCGTTCTTGTCCTGTGGCCCGTTGCCGCTCCACGCGCACACCAGTCGCCCATCGGGCAGGAATGCGACCCGCCGCGAGCCGGTTGCCGCCCGGAGCGACTGGTCGCCGTCGGTCCTATCGTTCAGCCGAACCTCACCGCCCAGCCGGGTGCCGTCCGATGCGAACATCTGCACGAACACACCGTTGCGGTCACCGTCCTCGGAGTTCCATGCGATGGCAAAGTGGCCGTCCGGTGCAACGGCTATGTCCGCGCCGTTCTGCACACCGGCAGTGGTGGAGTTGACCACGAAGGGCGCCGAGATCGGTTCGCCCCGAAGGTCCAGCCTGCGAGCAATGACACCGTAATCGGAACCGTCGCTCTCTGCGTCCTGCCACGCCACTACATACCCACGGCGGGTGGCCGCAATCACCGGTTCGACCTGGCTGTTCTTAGGTTCGCCAGACACCAGGATGTCGGTTCCGATGCGTTCACCGCTGGCTCGGAAGCGTTGCAGATGGATGCCGGCGGGCTCGCGTGCGGCGTCGAACACTGCGAAGACCACAGCGAGGGAGCCATCCGCACTCCATGCAAGAGCGGGCGTGGTCTCGAAGCGGTCTTCCCCAGACATCGGGATCTCCTCGGTCAACGGCCGACCTGCGGAATCGAAAAGGCGCACGTACACCCGTGGGTTCGCTTTGGACGATGTCAGCGAGCGCCACACGACGGCAATCCTGCCCTGCTGGTCAATCGCAATCGCCGGGTCAGACTGGTCACCCTTCCAGGTCTGGTTGACCAGGATCTCGTCGCCGCCGTCCAGCTTGCGGAGGAGGACGCCGCTGCCGTGTCCGTCCTGGCCCCACGACTGCCAAACAGCCCAAGTTTCGCCGCTCGGGGCCGAGGCAAGCGCGGGGAAGCCGAGATGGCTTTCGGTCCAGATGCCGACGGGCTGTTCGCCTCCAAGCGCGATGCCATCGGGCGAGAACTTCTGATAGTAGACACCGCTGCGCCCGGCCAACTGCCGGCGACTGCCCCACGCGACCGTAATCTGGCCGTCCGGGGCGACGGCAATAGTCGCTTGGTCCTGCGCACTGGGGGTGAAGGTGTTGGCCCGCCACTCATAACGGTTGTAGTGGTCCGCAGCAGAGCCGGCAGCCAATGCCGACCCGGCGACGAGGACCAAGGAAGAAAAGACGATCGTTCGGATGCCTGTGCCCATAATCCCATTCCCTTCGCGAAAAGGATGCCGACTGCACCACCGTCAGGCCGTGCCTCGGTACAACAGGTTAAAACCCCGATATTGCCCGCAGCGTTCCGCCCACGACGGCGCGTGTGCACCGGTTCGGTAAGATCGCGGGCATTCCGAGATCTTTGCATGGGAGGACTGTGCGTGCCCGAGACCCTCAAGCGCCTCACAGAAGGCGCACGGTTCCAGACGTTCATCCTCGGTGTCATCATACTTACGGCGGTAGTCGTCGGCCTCGAGACGTCACCTGGCCTGATGCAGGCCTATGAGGCCCTGTTCCTCGCTTTCAACTCGGTGGTCCAAGCGATCTTCGTAGTGGAGATCGTACTGCGGATCCTGGCCCACTGGCCGCGCGTGCACCGCTTCTTCCGGGACGGCTGGAACGTCTTCGACTTCCTGGTAATTGCGGGGTCTCTGCTTCCCAGCGTAGGTGTGTTTGCCACGGTAGCCCGTGTAGCCAGGCTGTTGCGAGTGGCTCGTCTGGTGTCTGTCGCCCCCGACCTCCGCTTGATCGTGGATACTATGCTTCGTTCGATCCCCGCCATCACCAATGTCGTGTTGCTGCTGGCACTCCTGCTATACGTGTATGCGATCCTCGGCTATCACACCTTCGCGGACGCGGATCCTGTGCGCTGGGGAAGTCTCGGGGCATCGCTGATGACGCTGTTCAAGGTGTTGACTCTAGAAGGGTGGGTGGAACTCCATGACACCGCGGAGACCACCCACGCTTGGTCTTGGCTCTACTTCGGCAGCTTCATCTTCGTCGCGGTGTTCGTTATGATCAACCTATTCGTCGCGGTAATTCTGGAGAACATGCAAAACGCCCGACTCGAGAGACGAGTAGAGGAAGCCGAGGCTGTGGGCGATGACGACGTGATGGCGCTCATTGCCGATATGCGTGGCACGCTGGACCGCATTGAATCCACCCTCGCGCGCCAGGCTGGCACCCAGAGCAACCCGTAAGTGCAAACCGTTGAGTCGGGGAGGGCGCCCGTGCAACTGCCCCCTCGCCGGAGCATGTGGCGCGGGGGCAGAGATTCGGGGCAGGGCGGGTCTGTTACCTAACAGGCGGGCAGCACCAGTATGTGCCGTCGTCGTTCCGCGAGCTGATCCACACCAGGTTTCGTATCACCGTCTTCGTGTGACCGTCGAGATACGCTAGGTTGCTCTTGCCACTGTGGCGGCCACCCGTCTTGTCCACGTTCACGAAGCGGGCATCGTTGATGCCCCAGTAGTTGTCGGCAGCGTCTCCCCAAGTGATCTCGTTGATCCCTTTCTCTTCTACGAAGCTGGGCGTGCGAGCGGGCTCCTGGAAGTAGCTCATCTTCACCTTGCCCATTTTCGTGTCGCTCCAGCTATACGGAGTGCTTCCTGTTAGGTAGCCGTTGATGGTGTAGCTGTAGGTGCCCTTGACCTTGACGCCCCCTGCTCCCCACCGTTCCATGTTGTCCATCGGGCAGCGGAACACGTCCGGCGATTTGATGTAGCGGTTCGCGGCACCCGACTTCACGTCGTTCGCGAAGCCGTCCGCCCAGTTGAAAAAGTGATAGGTGATCATGTGATCGTCGTAGTCGGAAACGTAGAGCAACATACCCTTGTTGAGCTGGTTGATGTTGCTGAGGCACTCCGTCTGCTTCGCCTTGGATCGCGCGGCGGCGAACACCGGGAACAGTATCGCGGCAAGAATGGCAATGATTGCGATAACGACCAACAACTCGATGAGCGTGAAACCCGTCGGTTCGATGCGCCGGTTCATAGGCTCAACTCCTGTTCTATCGGGGGCCGGCGCCCTCACATCTAGACTAGATGCATTATTGTACATTAGTTTCAGCGAATGGCCCACAAAACATCGTGAAACCGCCTGCTGGAGACCGAGTTGTCTGGTCAGGCATGGTTTCGCCCTCCCGGCGACGGAATCGGAACCGGCGGGACGCCAGAACCACCGCGTCCCACCCCGGCGTCCCGCCGGAATTACCACATGCCCAGTTCGATGCGGCCGTCCTCGGTGATCAGGTCCTGAGACCACGGGGGTTCGAAGGTCACGGCGATGTTCACCGTCTCCACCCCAGGCAATTCGGCGAGCACGCTGCGTATCTCGCGCTCGATCTCGGGTCCGATCGGGCATGCGGGCGTAGTCAGCGTCATCAGCACATCCACCACGCCGCCCTCGCTGACAGACACGTCGTAAACCAGGCCCAGGTCCACGATATTCACCCCGAGCTCGGGGTCGCGGACCTCTTTCAGCGCCTCGCGCACCGTCTCTGCGTTGATCAGCATCAGTAGCACACCCCCATCGCTACTCCTCTTCCGTCGAAACCTTGCCGCCCGGGCTCGAGAGCGCCTGCCGCAGCGTCGCCCAGGGCAAGAGGGCGCATTTCACCCGCACCGGATAGTTCTTTACCCCCGACAGCGCGGCGAGGTCCTCGTCCTCGTCCAACGGCTCGTGGGGCTTGTCGGTCAGCATCGCCGACACCTGCTCAACCAGCGCCTGCACTTCGTCCAGGCTCTTGCCTTTGACGACCTCGGCCAGCATGGAGGCGGAGGCCTGGCTGATGGAACAGCCTTTGCTGTCGGCGCCGACTTCGACGACAACGCCGTCGCGAACTCGCAAAGTCAGCCTCAGCTCGTCGCCGCAGAGAGGATTCACACCCTCAGCCTGCGCCTCCGGCTCGCTCAGCGGCGGCCCATAGCGAGGCGAGCGAAAGTGGTCCATGATGACTTCGCGATATAGCTCTTCCTCAACGCGCAACGGCGAATACCTGTCTCACACGCCCCAACGCTTCTACCAACGTGTCGAGGTCCTCTCTCGTGTTGTAAAGATAAATGCCGGCGCGTGCCGAGCCAGGGATACCTAGCTTGCGGTGCAGTGGCTCGCAACAGTGATGCCCAGCCCGGATGGCTACCCCATACTCGTCCACGATCTGGCTGATATCGTGGGGATGCACGCCTTCCAGCGAGAAGGAGAATACCCCCAAGCGATCCGCCGCGTCGTGCGGGCCGTGCAGCGTGATCCCCGGTACCTCGACTACCGCGCGAAGTCCGTATTCGGTCAGCTCGCGCTCGTAGCTCTCCAGATTCTCCATTCCTAGCGTCGTCAGATAGCGCATAGCTTCGCCGAACGCGATCGCTTCCCCGATGTTCGGAGTTCCCGCTTCGAACTTGTGAGGCGGCGGGCTCCATTCAGAAGAATCCCATCGTACCCGGCTGATCATGGAGCCGCCGAAGTGCAGAGGCTCGGTCTCCTCCAGCCGTTCCGCTTTTCCCCAAAGCGCTCCCGAGCCAGTCGGCCCGCAGGCCTTGTGGCCTGAGAGCGCGTAGAAATCGCATCCGATCGTTTGCACATCCACGGGGAGATGAGGAGCCGCCTGCGCGCCGTCCACCACGCTGACAGCCCCAGCCTCGCGAGCCAACCGGCATATCTCCGCCACAGGGTTGACCGTTCCGAGCACGTTGGAAGCGTGGGTGAGAGCAACGATCTTGGCGTTCTCGCGTAGTGCAGCACCAAAGTCTTCGAGGTCCAAACGAAAGTCGTCCGTTAGGCGAACGAAGCGAAGTCGTGCTCCCGTCCGTTGCGCGGCCACCTGCCATGGAACGAGGTTGGAGTGGTGCTCCATCTCGGTCAGGATGATGGTGTCACCCTCCTTCAGCCTCGGCCGTGCCCAACCTTGCGCCACCAGGTTGATGCCTGCGGTGGTGTTCGCAGTGAAGACGACCTCCTCGGGTGACGCGGCGTTCAGAAAAGAGGCGACCGCGGCGCGCGCTGCCTCGTATTGCGCCGTGGCCTCTTCGCTGAGCCTGTGCAGACCTCGGTGGACGTTGGCGTTGGAGCTTTCGTAAAAGCGCGTCAGGGCCTCGATCACCGCTCGCGGCTTTTGGGAAGTGGCTGGATTGTCTAGGTAGACGAGCGGCCGGCCCGAGACCTCGCGTGCGAGAATGGGGAAGTCTCGGCGAATGGCCGCAACGTCCAGCGAGCTCACCCCTCTACGCCCTCCAAAAAGGCTTCCCCGTTATCCACTACGACTCGGTACGTTCGGATCCCACGAATGGCGGGGAGACAGAGTGCACGGCCGTCGCGGATGTCGAAGCGCGCCCCGTGCCGAGGGCACTCCACCTCGTAGCCGTCCAGCACGCCTTGGCCGAGAGGTCCGTTGTCGTGAGTGCAGATGTCGTCGAATGCGTACAGGTTGCCCTGCACCCTTCCGATCGCGATCCTGCGCCCCGAGACTTCGACGACGCGAACTGCGCCCTCTTGGAAGGCGCTCTCCGACCCGAGTTGGATTCTGCTCACGGCCTAGATATACCCTTCGGCGATGGCCTCTTCGGCGCGGGCGCGCACGTACCCGTCCAGTAGGCCCAATTCGGCCCTGTCCAACACCTGGTCCAGGAAACCGGCAACGATGAGCCTGCGCGCCTCCGCCGGAGGAATGCCCCTGGTCGTCATGTAGAAGATCTGGTTCGGGTCGAGAGGTGCAACCGTAGCACCGTGGCTGCAGCGAACGTCGTTCGCCAGGATCTCGAGATTCGGGATCGTGTCGGCGTGCGCGTCCTTGGACAGCAGGATGTTCTGGTTCGTCTGATAGGCGTTCGCGCGCTGTGCACCCTTATCAATTCGGATCATGCCCGAATACACCGATCGAGCCTTGCCGGAGACCGCCGCTTTGAACAGCAGGTCGCTCTCGGTGTTAGCCACTCGATGGTGCTGCACGGTGTGATATTCGATGTGCTGGTCGGCTTTCGCAAAGGTTAGACCCAGCATGTCGCTCCGAGCACCTTCACCTACCAGCACGGCCTCGTTGGTAGCCTTGGTCAGTCGACTCCCGAGGCTGATCGTGAGTGTGACCAAATGCGCGTCTCGTTCCACTTCGGAGCGGATGTGCTGAAAGCTGTAGACGTTGTCGCCCCATCGGTTCAGGTTCACGTACCGCACCTCGGCGCCACTACCCACGAATAGGTCCGCCAACGAGCTGGCCACTACGGTGTGTGGAAAGGCCCCCGACACGTGCTCGTCCAGCAGGATGACACTAGCATCCTCTTCGACTACGACTAACAGCCTAGGGCACGCCAAACGGCCGTGGCCGAAGGTGGCTTGCACGTGCAACGGAACCCCGACACTCACACCGCGCGGCACGTACAGGAAGATTCCCTCATCCCACAGAGCACGCGTGAGGGATACGAACTTCTGGTCGGTGGGGTCGTAGGGTGCAGCGTCGAGATAAGGTCGCACGAGGTCGGGGTGGTCAGCCATTGCGTCCTGAAGGCTCTTCAGCAGGACGCCACGGCGCACCGCATCTTCGGGCAGCCCGGCCCGCCCGGGACCCTCCGCGACGGACGACGCACTTCCCCCCGGCTGCGCGTCGCCGTGCGGGCGGAGAGACGCCTCATGAGGCGCACTCCACGTGGCCAGCACCTCTTCGAAGGGGACGCCCGCCAGGTCGGCGCGACGCCACCCCTCATCAGTGCGCGATGGCCACGGAGTTTTGCAAAAGTGGTCCCAGGCGGTCCGCCGAGCGCCCAGTGCCCATTCCGGATCCCCGCACGCCGGAACGAGCTGAGTGAAATCGTGGCAGCCGGTAGCCTCGGCGATAGGGGGGACGATGTTAGCCAACGGAACCCTCCATCTCTAGCTGGATGAGGCGGTTCAGCTCGACCGCATACTCCAGTGGCAGCTCTTTGGCGAACGGCTCGAAGAAGCCGTTCACAATCATAGTAGTCGCTTCGGTCTCGGAGAGGCCGCGGCTCATCAGATAGAAAAGCTGCTCCTCGCCCACTTTGCTCACTGTCGCCTCGTGCTCGATACTAACACCCGGCTCCCGAATGTCCATGGTGGGGTAGGTGTCAGAGCGTGATTCTTCATCCATCAGCAGCGCGTCGCAGCGCACATTGCTCTTTGCACCCGTGCAACCTTCATGCACTTGGATGATGCCACGATAGCTGGTACGCCCTCCGTCCTTGCTTATGGACTTCGAGATGATGGTGGATGTGGTATCGGGAGCCCCGTGGATCATCTTCGCACCCGCATCTTGGTGCTGGTCCCGACCGGCAAATGCCACCGACAACGTCTCGCCTCGCGCGCCGCGACCCATCAGATAGATCGCAGGATACTTCATGGTCAGCTTCGACCCGATGTTCCCATCCACCCACTCGACAGTAGCATCCTCATAGGCAACGGCTCGCTTGGTGACGAGGTTGTACACGTTCTTGGACCAGTTCTGTATGGTGGTATAGCGAAGGTGAGCCCCGGGCATGGCAATCAACTCGACTACCGCGGAGTGTAAGGAGTCCGAGCTATATACCGGAGCCGTGCAGCCCTCGATGTAATGCACTCGGCTTCCTTTGTCGGCGATAATCAACGTGCGCTCGAACTGCCCCATATTCTCCGAGTTGATCCGGAAGTATGCTTGCAGCGGAATGTCCACGTGAACCCCCTCGGGCACGTAGATGAAGCTACCACCGGACCACACTGCCGAGTTGAGAGCAGCGAACTTGTTATCGGAGATCGGGATCACCGTCGAGAAATACTTCTTCACGATATCGGGATGCTCTCGAAGACCGGAGTCCATGTCCAGGAATATGACACCCTTCTCCTCTAAGCCCTCACGCATTCGGTGGTACACCACCTCGGAGTCGTACTGTGCGCTGACCCCTGCGAGGAACTTCCGCTCGGCCTCCGGAATGCCGATGCGGTCGAAGGTGCGCTTGATATCCTCCGGTACGTCCTCCCACTGCCTCTCGGCCCTATCCGTGGGCTTGACGTAGTAGTAGATGTTGTCGAAGTCAATCGCGTCCAGCAGTTCGGTGTTGCCCCAAGTCGGCATGGGCTTGGCCAGGAAGACCTCTAGCGCCTTCAGACGGAACTCGCGCATCCACTGCGGCTCGCCTTTCATCTCCGAGATGGTCTCGACGATTTCTCGTGTGAGCCCACGGCCGGACCGGAACACCGACCGGTCGGCATCGTGGAAGCCGTATTCGTACTTGTCGCCTATGTCGTGGATGGTTGCGGGCTTAGACACTTGCACTCACCTCTGCTTCCTTCCGTTCGCCGTTCAGCAGCCAGTCGTAACCACGCTCCTCCAGCTCGTGCGCTAGGTCCTTCCCACCGCTCTTGATGATCCGCCCGTTCGCCATCACGTGGACGAAGTCAGGCGTGATATGAGTGAGAATTCGGGAGTAGTGGGTGATCAGCAGCACACCCAAGTCGGGACCACGCATCCGATTGACGTTCTCCGATACCACCCTTAGGGCGTCAATGTCCAGACCGGAGTCCGTCTCGTCCATGATGGCCAACTCCGGTTGGATCATCGCCATCTGTAACATCTCGAATCGCTTCTTCTCCCCGCCGGAGAAGCCGTCATTCACGTAGCGAGTTGCAAAGGACTCGTCCATGCTCAGATCGCTCAGCTTCTCCTTGAGCATCTTGCGGAAGTCGCGCGCGGGCATGTCCTGACCTCGCAACGACTTGAGAGCCGTACGCAGGAAGTTGACTGCCGTTACGCCGGGGATCGCCGTCGGGTACTGGAATGCCAGGAAAACGCCGGCCTTCGCTCGCTCGTCGGTCTCCATCGCCAGCAGGTCCTGACCCTTGTACAGCACCTCGCCCGACAACACCTCATAACCGGGGTGGCCCATTAACACGTTCGAAAGGGTGCTCTTGCCGGAGCCGTTGGGGCCCATGATTGCGTGGACCTCACCTTTTCGAAGAGTTAGGCTGACGCCGTTCAGGATGGTCTTGCCCTCGACTCCTGCCGAAAGCTCTCGGACCTCGAGCAGCGGGTAATCGTTCTCACTCATCGTTCATGCTCCTCATGGGGGATGCGGTCGCGACCGAGGGCTTGCGAATAACGGTCGTGCCGTCGGAATGGGTGGATGCGTGTAGCGACATCAGACGGGATCGCACCGTGCTCTCGGACCCGACGAGGTCCGCGAGCGACAGCCCGTCCAGAATGGTGCCCAAGTACGAAGCGATCTGTGCCCACACGGGCCTCACGCTGCAGTCGTCCCTGTGGACGCAGCAGTCGAACTTGCCGACATAGTGGTCGCAAAGCTTCTTGGAACCAGGAAACTCGCCGAGGGCTCGCAAAGCGTCGCCTAGCGTGATCTCCGAACTGTCTCGGGTGAGCCTATAGCCGCCCTTGGCCCCTCGGGTCGCCTCGACCAAGCCTGCGCGAGAAAGCACACGAAGCAACTTCTCGACATAGGGACCCGAAAGGCCTTCCGCTTCAGCGATCTGGGATACGGTCACGGGCCCGTCGCCGTTCGGTCGAGCGGCGACTTGCAACAGGCACCTGATTCCATATTCCTCTTGTGCGCTGATCTTCACGGTGTGGTTCCCTGGGCTCCTCGTGCCGGTGTCTGGAGTGCCCTCCAGCCACGGCGCAACAGCATTATTCCATTATTCATACTACTTTGTCAAGATTTCGTTCCCCGGGGTCCCGGGGCGTTCTGCCTGACTCTCAGCGGAGGTCGAAATGGGGTACGGGCCGCGGCATCGCGAACGGCTGTTCGGAGACATCGTAGACACTCCGCCCTGCTGAGGGGTCGCCAAAATCACCGGTATGGTGAACCACCTTGTCTGCACACGTTTGCCCGGTGCGCAGTGCAGAGCGACCAGTATGGGAGTCTTGCGGGTTCCTCTTCCGCAGAGACTGCAGAGGCATAGGAACCGCTTGTACAAGGGGCTATGGCACGAAGAGGGAGTCGGCGAGGTTGCCTTTATTAACCGCGATATTCCGATAACCGGTCGTGCCTGCGGACTTGCCTTCTACGTTTCGCACTTCGATGGTGGTCGGCAAGAACACATCTCCCCCCAGGTTCTTGATGTCACGGTGATAGAAGGTGGCGCGAAGCTTGCCCTCTTGGTTGTACCACTCGCGCTTGGTAATCACCTTCGTCTTCGGATCCACCCACACCCGGTGACGTGAGTTGTCATCCGGGTGCTTGTACTCGAGGTCGAACACCCACTCCCCGGTAGCTCGGTCTTCGCGGACGAACTTGCCCTTCATGAACTCCGCAACACCGGGGTCCACGATGCCGAAGTCCAGCATGCTTTGGCGTTTGCCCGGCGCGTCCTTCGTGTCCTCCGTGACCTTCTGCTTGAGCTGAGGGATGATGTAGGTCTTCTTCGTTCCGTTCAGGATGTAGGTGATTTTCGTGTTCGTGTACTCACCGTCCAGTCGGAGTTTGGAGGGCGACTTGTACTTCACCGACATCGAGGTGAAGCGGTATGCGACGTAGAAGTCGTTGTTGATCTTCCTCAGCTCCCCTCGATTCGCGCTGATGACGTAGGCCGTCATCGAGAGGTCCTTCAGCTTCGTCTGGATGATGTCCTCGAACGTGGGCGGCGCGGCAACCGCCAACACCAGCGCAGTCAAGATCCCCGTCATCGTATTCCCTCCATGCTTCCGGCGCGCGCTTCGGCGGCCCCGACGACCGCACGGGCCCGGCGGGTTGCCGTCTCCCGTCGAACCGCTATAGATTACTACGCTCCGTCCTCGTTCACGCTCCCGGAAGGCGCTCGTTCCCCGTAAGGCTTCCGGTGTGCGGCCCCGATGGGGCTCCGACAATGCAAGTGACAAAAACCCAATATGGGAGGTGACGGCGATGGATATCGCCATCTCTAGCGTGTCACCGTACCCGATCAGAGGCAACCCCTTGGAGGGTGCTGCGCCGAGTGCTCAGGGCTTCGGCGCGCTGCTCCGAGGGGGAGATTCCTCGCCTCCGAGCGGAGCGGAGACACTCAGGGCCGGACCCTCGGACGAACCTGTCAAGGGAGGCCAAGAGACCGGAGGAGACGTCTTCGGTACCAGTCAGGGCACCGCAGTGCAGCCTCTCCTCCCCAGCGTACCGCATGCATCTGGACAGATGCAGCCACCTATCCCGGAGATCCAGGGCACATCAGATACTGGGCTCTCGGACGGGAGCGAGGAGCCGCATCCCGCTATGCAGCCGCTGGGAGGCGGCGGGATCAAACACCATAAGGCTCTCGTGGTGGCGGCGGGCATCGGCGGGGGCTTCGAGGGCATTCACCCATTGACCACCGGCGCAGACGACATAGGACCGGGCACCATCCAAGGCTCCCTGGGCCCTGGTGATCGTGGTGTTCAGCGAACCGACGCGGATGTCGTGGCCTTCCGCATGACACCACCGGAGGAAGGCTCTTCCACGGACTTGCTTGTGAAGGGCGGTCTCGAGCAACCCTCAGGCGGAGGCAGCGGACATGGCGACTCCGACGTTGGATCCGTCCACCGTGATACCCACATACGACCTTCCGAGCCTCCCGACTCGGATGCCGACCTACTGCAGCCGCCAGGTAACAGGCAAACACTGGACAGTGCGACGCACCAGGTCGGCTCGGGCGAAGTGCAGCGGTTCAAAGCAAAGGTCGTCGCCGCTGCGGTGCTCGATAAGCCAAATCCCGAGTCGGGCGGCGGACTGCTCGAGCGTGCGTCCGGGGGGCCTGATCGCGTCGAACCGACGGTCGGCTCCGGTGCAACCCAACACCGGTCGAGGGTCCTTGGTAGGCCCGTGGACGACACGGCATTCGAGCGAGCGCGGCAAGAGGGCGTCGAGCCAGCGGTGCGCGGCGAGAACACGAGAGTGCCCGAAGACCGCCCGGACACCGGGGTGCAGCGGCACAAGGCCACCGTCGTGGCTGCGGGTGTCGAGCCGCCTGAGGATGGGCACGCGCTCGATGGCCCCTCGAGCCCGACTGAGCCACGGCAAACTGCGAGTTCTCAGCGTGCGGCTCCGATGGAAGCCAACGGCGGTACGGTGAAGCCGACCGCCTACGGAGTTCGTGTCCTGCCCAACCAAGTGACCCTGCCTGAGGTTACCGACGTCGGGCAGAGCGCGTGGCGTGATGTCACTGTCAACCGGGCACCTGCGGGCGTAGAGCAAGCTCACACCAGCGTACGGCCGGCCGCGGTGGCAACGGGGGTTGCAGCCTACGGTGGGAGCGAGGTGCGCGTGCCTGCGCAGCCCTTTCCCCGTCTCGACTTTCGGTTCTGAGGCAGTCGTCAGCCGCATCGCCGAGACGGTGGAGCGGCTGAGGGACGCGGTGCCCGCGAGGACGGTGACGCTTCGGCTGGACCCGCCCGAGATGGGAACGATTGACGTGACGGTGAGAGCGCGCGGTCGATCCGTGGACACGACCTTGGTGACCCAACACGATTGGGTCAGGCAGGTGGTCGAGATGAACAAGCCGCAGTTGGAGAGCCAACTGAATCAGCGGGGGCTCGACTTGGGAGCCTTCGACGTCTCGTCGCAAGCTCGCGCGCACGATCAGGGAGCGAATCGGCCCCAGTCCGACAGCGGATTGGCTGTTTCCAGCCTCAGGCTCGAGGCGGATGGGATGAGCGAGAACGAACCGATCAGGCCCGCAACGACCTCGCTCTACTCTCGCCACGTGGACCTAGAGGCATGAGAGAGGACGACGCACGATGACCATCAATGGCGTGAGTACCGCCACGGGAGTCGGCTCCCTAGGCGGGCAGAAGAAGGAACTGGACCAGGAGGCATTCCTGCAGATCCTCGTGACCCAGCTCAGCGGGCAGAACCCGTTCGAGCCGGTCAGCGACAAGGAGCTGTTCCAGCAGCTCGCGACGCTCACCAGCGTGCAGGGCATCAACGAGCTTCGGCATACGATGGCCTTGACGCGAGCGCAGGGAATGCTGGGGCACCAGATTGACTTCTACGACAGTTACGGTGAGCAGCGGTCGGGAGTAGTGTCCAAGATTGTGTTCTCCGGCAGCGGAGTGATGCTGGATGTGGATGGCCTGCTCGTCTCGCCCGACAGAGTGATCCAGGACTACGGCCCTCCGAAGTGAGGACCGAGTGACCGATCAAGCATACGAGGAAGCAACGACATGCCTGAGATCGAGAAGGTAATCGGCCCGCTACAACCGACCGGAACGCCGAGCACGAGTGGTCGCACGCAGGCCCGTGGAGCGGACTTCCAGGAGGTCTTGCGCCAACAGCTTCGGTTGTCGGGGCACGCACAGACCCGTCTTCGCGGTCGGGGGATAGACCTCACCGAAGGTGACTGGGCCCGCGTGACGGATGGAGTGGATCGGGCTGCGGCCAAAGGGGCCAGGGAGTCGCTGATACTCGTGGACGACGTGGCGCTGGTGGTGAGCGTGCGCAACCGCACCGTAATCACCGCCGTGGACAAGGACAACCTGAAAGAAAACGTGTTCACTAACATAGACAGCGCAGTAATCGTGTAGCGGGTACGAGAGGCTGGACCGTTAGGGCCGACAACGTCCCTGCGGGGGTCTCCATAACCACGCAAGCCTTTAGACGATTGCGCGCTGAAGCGGAGGAAACGAACAGTGCTTCAAGCGCTCTTGGCCGGAGTGGCCAGTATCAAGGCTCAGCAGACACGCATGAACGTCATCGGGAACAACCTGGCGAACGTGAACACCACGTCGTTCAAGAGCTCCAGGGTGACGTTCCAGGACATGCTATCCCAGACCGTGAGGGGCGCGTTGAGACCCAGCGCGAGCCTGGGAGGGAAAAACCCCGTTCAGTTCGGCCTCGGGGTGATCGTGGCCGGCACGGCGAGCACGCAAGACCAAGGCAGCCTGCAGGCGACTAATCGCCCGACGGACATCGCGATCGAGGGTGCAGGGTTCTTCATGCTCAGCAACGGGGAGCGTGTTTCCTACACCCGAGACGGGAGCTTCGACTTCGATGCAACCGGCTCGCTCGTTCATAGGGGAACCGGTGAGCGCGTGCTCGGTTGGAGCGCGAACTCGGCGGGCGTCGTAGACACCACGACCCCCATCTCGCCATCGAGCCACATCACCATCCCCATCGGACAGGTCAGTGCGGTTAGGCAGACCACGACCGTGGACTATACGGGCAACCTTTCTGCAACTGCGGAAGCCACGGACACCTGGACTGCGTCGGTGCGCATCTACGACTCGCTTGGTCAGTCACACGTCATCGACCTGGTGTTCAGCAACAGGCAGTCGCCCGCTGCCGGGAGCGCTCCCTCGGGGGCCGTTGCTTCGTTCGAGTGGGCGGCCTACGAGAACGGCACGTTGGTTTCGGACTTCAGCTCTTCGGGCAACTCCAGGCTGTATTTCGACTCGAACGGTGCCATGGTGCTCGACCCAACGAATGGTGTGCCGCTGGCTCAGACCCTAAGCCTGACGCCGACGAACGGTGCAGCACCCATGAACGTCTCGCTCAATCTCCGCAGCATAACCTCGCTCGCTACGGCGATGCAGGTGCAGGCGACCAACCAAGATGGTTTCCCTCCGGGCTCGTTGGCAGGCTTCAGCATAGACAACCTGGGAGCCGTCACCGGGATCTTCACGAACGGCCTGACGCGACGGTTGGGGCAGTTGGCTCTGGCCATCTTCCCGAACCCCGCCGGTATGGAACGGACGGGACAGAACCTGTTGAGAGACACGGACAACTCGGGGCTTGCCGTAGTGGGCACCGCGGGCACCAACGGACGCGGGACACTCCACGCTGGCTTCTTGGAGCAGTCGAACGTGGACATCGGTAACGAGTTCACCGAAATGATCGTCACGCAGAGAGGCTTCCAGGCCAACACGCGGGTGGTCACCACGGTGGACGAAATGATGCAGGAGCTTCTGGCGATGAAGCGGTAGGACGCGCGGCCGGGCGGGCCGCCGCAAGGCGGCCCGCCCGCTAAGTTCGACGTCGCACATTCAGGCAGAGGAGGACATGGGACATGGCAGACGAGGAAGTCAAGGAAACCACGGAAGCATCCGGAGCGTCGGAAGCTCGACCCGATCCGAAGTCGAAGGGGAAGGAATCCAAAGCCAAGGCTGGCAAGAAGAAGGGCATCCCCAAAATTGCAGTGATCGGGCTGTTGATCCTCGTGCTCGCGGGTGGAGGCTTCGTCGCGTCCAAGAAGCTGATGGGTGGCAAAGAGAAGGCGCCGGAGGCTCTCAAAGAGGGCAAGATCGTGGCTCTGGACGAGTTCCTTGTCAACCTTGCCGACGGAGGCACCTTCTTCAAGTGCCAGATCTCTCTCGGGATCGTAGAAGGCGCACCGGAGAAGCTGGTCGAGGAGCATATGGCTGCCGTTCGGGACACCATCATCATGATCCTGACCGCAAAGCAGCCCGAGGAAATCGGTACGCCCGAAGGCAAACTGAAGCTAAAGCGCGAGCTGCTAGATGGCCTGAACCGCCTGTTGGGCGAGAAGACCGGCCAGGGACACGCCGATAATACCCACGGGAAACACCCCCCGGACGGGGGTGAAGCACCCGGCGGCGATGCCGCGTCTGGCGAGGCTGGAGGAAAACGGGACGGCGGGGAGCACGCCGGCCCCGGACCGGTGATGAACATCTACTTCACCGCGTTCGCGACCTCCTAACCTCCGCCGAGGCGCCCGATGCCGCTCGGGGAGGTTGGGCGACTTGTCGGAGATTCTGTCTCAGGCCGAGATCGAGGTTCTGCTCAAGGAGCTGCAGGGAGACGCGGCCGGCGGTGAGACCGCCGGGGCATCGGACACGCCTGCAGCTCCCGCGGATGCGCCAGTCTCCTCCCGTATCCCGGCCCCGGGCTTTGGGAATCAGGGCGGAAAGACCATCGCCTACGAGGTCTACGACTTCCGGAGGCCCGACAAGTTCTCGAAAGAGCAGCTAAGGACCCTCCAGATGCTCCACGAGACCTTTGCCCGCCTTGCCAGCTCGGCGCTCTCGGCCTACCTTCGGAGCCCGGTGCAAGTGGAGCTGATCTCGCTGGAACAGGTCCCCTATGAGGAATACCTGTTATCCATCAATCGCTCCGTATTCACCATCATCAGCCTGCCTCCGCTGACGGGCCAGGCGGTGATGGAAATAGAGTTCTCGCTGGTGTTCGCCATACTCGACCGTATGTTAGGTGGCACGGGCAAGAGCTTCGACCGCTCGACCCTGACCGACATTGAGCGGCCTCTGGTAACTCAGGTGCTGGAGCGATTCTTCCAGGCTCTCAAATCGTCATGGGAGAGCATAGTGATGCTGAGCCCCGGTGTCGAGGGGATGGAAACGAGCACTCAGTTCGTGCAGGTCGCACCTCCCAATGACATCGTGATCACCATTCTTTTTGAGGTGCGGGTAGGCAACCAAAGAGGGGCGATGAGCCTCTGTATCCCTTACCTGGTGCTAAAACCGATCACTCAAAAGCTGAACGCCCAAAAATGGTTCTCAGCAGGTGAGCGGCGGGGCAATAGCACCACTCGTGCCATCTGGGGAGCGCACATCGGCAAAGTCGGCGTCCCCTGCGCGGTTCGACTAGGCAGTGCGCGCATACTCGTGCGGGACTTCATTGCGCTTAACGCAGGCGACGTGCTGAAGCTGGACCGCGAGACCGATCAAGACATGGATTTCACGGTCGGCAACATCGTGAAGTTCTACGGAAGGCCGGCGACTTCGGGACGGAAGCTGCTATTCACCATCTCAGGACGGGCAACCGAGTAGGAAGAGGACTGTGGCATATAATCTGAGCGATTACCTCGATCGGTTCACTGCACTTCAGTCTCCGGTCTGGCAGACCGTATCCCTTACGGTCTCCGCGCAGGCCGGTGGCACGATCAGCTTCGAGACGCCGCTCATCACAGCGAGCTCGCCCCCAGAGTTGTTCACCGAACTCCAAGGCCCTGCGATCGTGGTGCAGTTCCAGTTTGCGGACACTCCGGACAACTCGCAGGTGGTGCTGTTCCCGCCGGATTCGGCACTGGAGTTCACCTCCGCCCTGCTCGACAGGAGCTTGGAGGAGATGTCGGACGATGTAGTGCAGGAGATCCGGCCCACCCTGGAGGCCATCGTCCAGGGGCTGTGCCTGGGGATCAGCCAGCTACGCAACGAGCCTTTCGTCGCCGGCGGCGTCACGGTACGGTATCAGGTCTTCGCGTTCCCGCCCAACCTTCAGGCCGCTGACCACATCGTGCGGACGGCCATTACCTGGCGCACCGAAGGGGCACAAGGAAGCCTGACCTGGCTGTTGGATGACACGACGCTGGAGGCCATCGCACCGGTTGGAGGCGATGTCCACCAGCAGTCGGCACCAGTCGGGGAGCCGGTGTATGCCACTGCCGGAAGCTCGGCGCTCGCGCCGCAGCCCGTTCCTCAGCTCGACCCGAGCATCGAGATACTCCTCGACGTGCCTCTCGATGTCACCGTGGAGCTTGGGCGCGTGCGAATGCTGGCGAAGGAAGTGATGGAACTGGCAACCGGTTCCATCGTAGAGCTGGACCGCGCCGCAGGCGAACCCGTGGACGTGTTAGTAAATGGCCGCGCCGTGGCTCGAGGCGAGGTGGTAGTGATCGAGGACAACTTCGGCGTTCGTGTTACCGAGATACTGAGCCCTATCGATCGGCTGAAGAGGCTGGGTGACCGAGAATGATTCGAACCGTCGCGCTGGTACTGACACTCATGCCGCTCGCCCTCGCTGGGCAGTCGGCGCCGAACGCCGGTGGAGACGTGCTCTCGCAGACGCGGCCCGAGATGAACTCGGTACCAAGTAAGGCGCAGGACGGCATCGGCTGGTGGAGCCTGGTTCAGATGGGACTGGCGGTCACGGCAGTCGTGGTAGGTGTGCGCTGGGCGCTGCCCAGGGTGCTGAAGCCTAGGCGACTCGGTGCCAAGTCGGACGGAGACTTGTTGCGTGTGATCGAGACTCAGCACGTTGGGCCCGCGGGCATCCACGTCATCGAGGCGTGCGGGCGCAAGTTCTTGATTGGAGCCACGCCGTCCAGCGTAGAACTGCTGACGGAGTTGGATGAAGGCGAACAGCGGCCTTTCGCGGAGCATCTGGAAGGCATGGACATTCGGGAGAGGGTCTCGACGGCTGCGGCCCGCCTCGAAAGCCTGATCTCCGAGTAGACGACGAGCGACCGCCCCCAAGGACGCGGGGTGCAGACCAAGCGGTCATGGAACGACCGTGAGGAGAGACGATTGCGCCTACGGGTCCTAAGAGCACGTGGCGGGATGCCACGCTTCATACTGGTCTTGGCGCTGGCCGCTGCGGCATGCGTGGTTGCAGCCCAGGATCTACCCATGCCCAAGCTGAGCATTGGGATGGACAAAGCATCTCAGCCAGAAGACGTAGCGGTGACTGTCAAACTTCTCGTGATGCTCACCGTGCTGTCCCTGGCGCCGGCGATCTTGATCATGACAACTGCGTTCTCGCGCATCGTTATCGTCCTCAGCTTCCTGCGCAGCGCGCTCGGAACCCAGAACATACCACCCAACCAGCTAGTCATAGGCCTCAGCCTGTTCCTCACCTTCTTCGTTATGTCACCTACGTACGACCGAGTGAACCGCGAAGCCATCCAACCTTATATGCAGAAGAGCATCACGTTCGACCAAGCGATCCACCGGGCGCAGGTGCCGGTGAAAGAGTTCATGCTGCGCCAGACCTATGCGAAAGACCTGAAGCTCTTCCTGGACCTCAGGAAAGAGCCTGCCCCAAAGGGTAGCGGCGACCTTTCGCTGTTGACACTGATACCTGCCTTCATCGTTAGCGAGATGAAAACTGCGTTCATCATCGGCTTCTACATCTACGTGCCGTTTCTAGTAGTGGACTTGGTGGTGGCGAGCACCCTGATGAGCATGGGCATGATGATGATGCCTCCAGTGGTTGTCTCGTTGCCTGCCAAAGTATTGGTGTTTCTTCTGGCGGATGGCTGGACCGTGCTAATACAGACTCTCATCGCGGGGTTCCGATAGGGGGCAGGTATGACGGAAGGCGCCGCACTCGATATCGGCCGAAACGCACTGCTAGTGGCCATGATGCTCAGCATGCCCATCCTAGCTGCGGGACTAGTGGTAGGCCTGACGATCAGCGTGTTACAGGCCATAACTCAGGTCCAAGAGATGACACTGAGCTACGTGCCTAAGATCATCGCGGTGGTGATCGTGCTCGCGATCTTCGGCGGGTGGATGCTGAATAAGATCGTTACCTTCACGGTACAGACCTTCTCGAACATCCCTATCAACGCCCCATGATCCTGGACGAACGACTCGGATATGCCTTCCTGCTGCTATTCGTACGCACCGGTGCGCTGTTAGTCGCGACTCCGGTATTCGGTGGCTTTGGTATTCCGGCGCGCGTTCGCGTGGGCCTGGGACTGATGGTAGCGATAGCACTGGCCCCGACACTACGCCCATGGATCGGGACGATGCCGGACGACTTCCTGAGCTTCATCGGCGCGATGGCAAAGGAAGCTGCGATAGGCTTGATGATCGGGTCACTACTCCAAGTGGTTCTGCTCGCTGCACAGACGGCAGGACAGTTCATAGACCTGCAGATCGGCTTCGCAATCATGCGCTTGCTCAATCCACCAGGCGGATTCCCTGTGTCGGTTCTGGGCCAGCTCAAGGGCTACATGGCGATGACACTGTTCCTCGTGGTGAACGGGCACCACCTAGTGTTCAAGTCCCTGGCTGCGAGTTACTACTATACGCCTGCGGTCGGCATGGCGCATCTCGAGACGATGCAAGCAGTGGTGGTGGATACCACCTATCGTCTCTTCCTGCTTGCCTTGCAGATCGCTGCGCCGGCGGCAACCGTAGCATTCATCACCGATGCGTCACTGGCTGCCGTCTCTCGCGCCGTCCCACAGGTCAACGTACTGATCGTAGGCTTCCCGGCGAAGATACTACTCGGGCTACTCGGCGTGATGGTGGGTATGCCGGTCCTGCTGTGGGGAGTCCGCGAGTCGCTGCAACTCAGCTCGGACGCCATCGCACGGCTTCTTTTGCCGACGGGAGGACCATAGTTGCCAGAACAGGCTGCCGGCGAACGCACCGAGGAAGCGACACCAAAGCGTCGTAGGGAAGCCCGCCGACGCGGCATGGTGGCACGCTCCCCGGAGCTGTCTTCGGCAGTCACGTTCCTCGCCTTCGTGTTGCTCTTTCCACTGTTAGGTTCGCCGCTCGTTCAGGCGCTGCTCGATTGCGCACGGGCATCCATCGCGTCTGCCCAGCCGTCACCGGTCACGTTGGGTGAGATTCTCTCGCGCATTCTCCCTGCTATCGCTCCAGTACTCTTAGCACTCGCCCCCCTCATGCTGATAGGTGTTACGTTCGGTGTGACTGTCAACCTATTGCAGGTCGGGTTCATAGTTTCGGGCGAATCGCTCAACCCGCAGTTCGACCGACTGAACCCCATCAACGGACTCAAGCGCATGTTCAGCATGAGGGCCGGCGTCGAAGGGCTCAAGGCGGTAGTGAAGACAGGACTAATAGGCTACATCGCCTTCACTACCATCCGCGGACAGATGGACGTGTTGCAGGGTATCGGATCGCTGGAGCCGATGGTGGCAGTGAGTGTGGTCGCAGGTATCGTGTCCTCGGTCCTGCTGCGTGTTGGCGTGTTGTGGCTGATACTGGCGGTGTTCGACTACTGGTTCCAGCGAAAGCAGATGGACAAGCAGCTGATGATGACTAAGGACGAGGTGAAGCGTGAGCTGCGGGAGATGGAGCAGGGCCCAGAACTGAAAATGGCATTGGCGCGCCGGCGAGCGCAACTGGCGAGACAGCGCATGATGCAGGCGGTCAAGACTGCCGATGCTGTCGTGACAAACCCGACGCATTACGCCGTGGCGCTGAAGTACGAGGCTGCTAGTATGTCGGCCCCCCAAGTGGTAGCGAAAGGCCTGGACCTGATGGCTATGCGAATCCGCGACGAGGCGCGGAAGTGGGGCGTACCGATCATCCCGAACCCGCCACTCGCACAATCCCTGTACAAGCTGTGCGAAGTGGGCGACACGGTGCCGTCGTCGCTGTTCGAGGCGGTAGCCGAGGTAATCGCGTACGTGATGAACCGCAAGCGCCGACGCCGTGTCTCGTAGTCCTCGCCCGCAGCCGATCCCGCTGCTGTAGGACCTGCAGCAGAAACTTGCCGGCTCTCGGTTGACGTGGAACTCTCTCGGGGGTAGAATCCCCCCTCGGACAGGTGGAAGGGCCAAGCGGCTGCCCTGGGACCTAGGGTGGCACATTGCTCCCCGAATGCCGGCACGCCGACCAGTCGGACCCGCCATGGCCTCTGACGCTGAGGTTGTGGCCGCCGGAGTCCGAATGTGGAAAGAGGTAGTGGTCGCCGACCAGCGGGCGGCCCGATTGACGCTCCTCGGTAGCTCAGTTGGTAGAGCAGCTGACTGTTAATCAGCGGGTCCGTGGTTCGAGTCCACGCCGAGGAGCCAAAATTCAATCCGCTGATTTCAGCGGTTCTTGTTTAACGCAAGACCCCGTGGGGTGATCTCCTCGGGGTCTCGTCGTTTCCGGCGTGCCCACGCCGACTTACGCCCGCCCGCACATTTACCCTGATTCTCCGTTTCGAAGCCCGCAGTCCGGGGGCCGGGTGCAACCCTGGGGGTTGCGGGCGCTCACCGAAAATGTCCTTTCCGAATTCTCCCGTTCTCCGTTTTTCGAATCGCCTTGTTTAACAGCCCGGTTGCATCCGGGCACACAAGCGCGCGTCGTGGCTCGCATGTCCAATCTCGAGCCAATCCCCGACCGGCTTCCGAATAAGGGCACAGGCGCGCCCTGGGGCCCCGTGTACGGGGAGCTTCTGACCTTCGACGACCCCGGAACCCGCCTTCCGGCCATTGACCGGCTGGAGGGGTTTCACCCCGGCGGTCCCTGCCTCTACCGCCGTGTTCTGGTCCCTGTCCGGACAAAGGAAACCGTGCTCCAAACCTGGCTCTATGTGGTGGGGGATCGCTGGACCGGAGGCTTCAAAGATCTATCCGGGGGAATTTGGCGCTAAAAACCCGGTAGTTGGTCGCCGTCTGGAGCCATGTACGCAGCAGATTCCCGGCATTCCAGCAGTTTGTCCTTGACTGGAATGGACAGGTTTCGTATACTTGTGTCTGGTTTGGTTGGCATACATAGGCAGTGATTCTGACAACTGACGAGAGGATTGAAATGGCCGCTGAAGAACGCTGGGTTGGCGTCGATGATGTGGCCGCCCACCTTGGGGTGGCCAAGGACTCGGTTTATAGATGGATCGATGAACGGGGGCTCCCTGCTCACCGTGTGGGACGGCTCTTTCGTTTCAAGCTATCCGAAATAGACGAGTGGGTGCGCCAAGACAACGAGCGAGAGAAGACTCCAAGTTCCGTCCAAAGCCGACCCTCCTCGAAAACCCAGACGAATCGCTCAACAGCAAAGACACGTTCACGGAAGAGGGGCGGGAATGAGTAGCAGTCTGCTCACATCTCAGATAGGGCAGCGGATATCCCTTCCCGGACATTTCGATGTTCCCGTGGTCCTGGAGGATGCACGACCGCTCGGTTCTGATGATTCGGCAGGCTATGAGTGTCGCGTTCGTCTTCCCGACGGCTCATTGGAAGAGGCCATCATCTCCGCGGAAGAGGTCGTGGCTGTCCTTGGAAAGGAGCCTGACGAAGCCAAAGCAGAAACTCCTGTGGACGCCGAGAAGCTTCGACTCCTGATCGAGTCGGCCCGAGTCCGTCTGGCTTACGCGCATGACCAACAGTTTGCCGTAAGTCTTTCAGGCATCCGCACCCTGCCGCATCAGATCGAAGCAGTGTACCAAGCGATGCTTCCGCAGCCCAGGTTGCGGTTTCTGCTGGCGGATGATCCTGGAGCCGGCAAGACGATCATGGCCGGTCTTCTGGTAAAGGAGCTGAAACTTCGCGAGGCGATTGAGCGCATTCTTATCCTGTGCCCCGCTCCGCTCACCATACAGTGGCAGGACGAGATGCTTCGCTGGTTCGGCGAGCCTTTCGACATTGTCTTTTCCGCTGTCGACCAACAACAATTGACCAATCCATGGCAGAGATCTTCACAGATCATCGCTTCCATTGACTACGCCAAGCAAGATGACGTGCGCGAGCGCGTCTGGCAACAGCGGTGGGACCTCGTCATCATCGACGAAGCCCACAAGTGTTCGGCCAGGACAGCCTCAGGCGGACAGAATCGAGAATCCAAGGTTGCGACAACGAAGCGCTATGATCTGGCGTCGCGTCTCACGTCCCAAGCAGACCATGTCCTCCTCCTGACTGCCACACCCCACCATGGGGATGAAGACAAGTTCGCGCATTTCCTTCGGCTCATTGATCCGGACCTTTTTCCCGAACCACACCGCCTCGGAAAACGGGCCACCGCAATCCGCAAAGACGTTTTCCGCCTCGGCAAGGATTCTCCGTGGTCTCTCCGGAGGCTGAAAGAAGACCTTAAGGACGCGAATGGGAAACGGCTCTTCCCGGACCGGCATACCAACACCGTCACTTTTTGCCTGAACAACGACGAGTACACCCTTTACAAGAGCGTCACCGCTTACATCAACGAGTTTATCCCTCAGCAGACCGGGCAAAGACGTTCCTCCGCGGCGCTGACCCGAACTGTCCTGCAACGCAGGTTGGTGAGCTCCACCTGCGCCATTCACGAGTCGATCAAGCGGCGGTTGAAAAAGCAGGAAGATCTCCTGGAAGAGCTTGAGGGGCTCACTCCGGCCCAGCGCGCCAAACGGCTGGCGGCTTTGCAGGGCCGCCTGCCTGATGCAGAGCAGGACGAAGACGATCTCGACGATGCGGTACGTGATCAATTGGTCGATGAGTACACTGCCGCGCTGGAACTTGAACAGTTGCGCGCAGAAATCTCCGCCCTTAAGGAGCTCGTCGAGCAGGCGCGAAGGGTTCGTGAAAACGCGAACGATTCCAAACTGGCCGCATTGAAGAAGTGCCTCGGCGAGGCGCAGTTCATGGACCTGAAGGATGGCCGGGGAAAGCTCCTGATCTTCACGGAACACCGGGATACCCTCGGCTATGTGCGCGATCATCTTGAACGATGGGGTTTCAGTACCTGCGAAATCCACGGCGGCATGAACCCCCATGAACGCAAGCGGACTCAGGAGATTTTTAGAACCGGGGCGCAGGTATGCATCGCAACGGAGGCCGCTGGCGAAGGCATCAACCTCCAGTTCTGCCACCTGATGATCAACTATGACATGCCCTGGAACCCGACCCGGCTGGAACAGCGCCTGGGCCGTATTCATCGCATCGGTCAGGACCGGGACGTTTACGCTTTCAACTTCGTGGCCACGGACTCCGAGGACGGACAGCCCATCGTTGAAGGCCGGATTCTCCACCGCCTTCTGGAAAAGCTGGACCAGATGAACGAGGCCCTCGAAGGCCGCGTTTTCGACGTGATCGGCGAAGTGCTGTCGCTGAACGACGTAAACCTCCCCGACATGCTTCGAGATGCGGCCTATGATCCCCGGCGGCTCGATGAGTATCTCGATCAAATTGATCGCATCGATCCGGCCAAGCTCAAAGAATACGAGGAAGCAACGGGCATTGCGCTTGCACGCAGCCACGTGGATTTTTCAGCATTCCAGCGCCGGAACCTCGAGGTCGAAGAGCGTCGGCTCATGCCTCGCTATGTGGAAGCGCAGTTCGTCGCTGCTGCCCGGGAAGTGGGCCTTCGGATCGAGCCGAGAGCCGACGGGTTGTGGCGCGTCGAGCACGTCCTTGCGGATCTTCGCTCTGAACGTCTACGCTCTGTCCAAAAGGTCGGGAAAGCAGAATCGTCCTACCGAAAGATTACCTTCCACAAACACCACCTTGAACAGGACGCCCACGTTGACGCTGTACTGATGGGGCCGGGACATCCGCTCTATGCAGCGGTGGACGAGAAACTGGGCGAGCGGCTTGCGGGGATCATCGGCGGTGTCGGTTTCTTCGTTGATCCACTGTGCAGAGAGCCCTATCGAATTCATTTTTTCGAGATATCGATCCGTGGCAAGGACTCGAAAGGGAACGACGTGCCGCTTTACGGCGAGCTGGTGGCCGTTCGGGAGGAGCGCGGACATTACGAAGTCATCCCAAGCGACATCCTGCTCAACCTTGCGGCGCATCCGCATCCGCCGCAGAAGATCGAACCGACTCCCACGCAGGCGGCTTCCGATTTTCTAAAAGCGACCTACCAGCTCGAGTGCCGCGCCCGTTGTCAGAGCGAGCGGCAGCATTTCGCACGGGTTTGCCGGGAATACCTGGAAAAGTCGTTCAAGGCCCGGATTGACCGCGCCCAAGAGCGGGCCATGATGCTTGCCGCCGAAGCAGTGACCAAACCTGAGTTTAAACTTGCTGCGGACGAGGCCAGGAAATATGTAGATGAGCTTCAGCGCGCACGCCAGGAACGCCTCGACGGTTTAAAACGGCTTGAGATTGCCAGAACTGGACCGGTCAAGCACGTGGGGACGGCCTTTGTCCTCGCCCCCGATGCCGACACGCAGGCCCAACTCGCCGATCTGGCCGACGAACTCGATCCGGATATCCGCCGGCAGAGCGAGATCGCCGCAGAAGACAAGGTCATTGAAGCGCTGGTCGCGGAAGGCTTCCCCGAGGATCGCATCGAGCGCGTGGGACACCTGAAACTCGGATTCGACATCCGCGCGCACAAGATTGCCGATGAAGCCACCGGCGAGGTCTTCGTCAAGAGAGTCGAGGTCAAAGGACGCCTGCGAGGGCAGCCGGTAAGGCTTACCACGAACGAGTGGTACAAGGCCCAGCAGCTTGCCGAGACGTATTGGCTTTATGTGGTATGGGACCCCCTGGGCGATTCGCCTGAACTTGTGCGCATCCACAATCCTGTTGCCAAGCTCGATCACGCCAAGAGGGAGATCGTGGCGGCGAGGTTCTATGAAATCCCTGCTGAGGCCATAACTCAGTGTGGAGACTGCCAAAGGTGAGAATATGCCGATAACCGCCGCTCAAAAAGCACAAGCCGAACAGCGCCAGTGGGCCGCAGCAAGGGACGGTGCACCACGTATCCCAGCACGCCAATCATGCTGGATGATTGGGAACAGACCAATGTTTATGACAGAGAATTCGCCGGGAGTCTGGGATGTACTCCGTCCCGAGCCGCCGAGATCAGACTTGCCCACGACGCACAATGGCAGACTCTGAATCCGCAATACGTGAACCAGGCGCAAATAACTCCTGCCGAGGTTCAAGGATTCAACGCATTTCATCCGGCTCGGACCAACCTGTATTGCTGTGTGCTTCCCGGCGAGGTTATCTACAAGTGCGTAGACGCACTTCAGCAAGGCGCATTGCAGCCAAATCAATTACCGCAAATCGACCATTTGATCGTTGACGAATTCCAGGACCTTAATGCGTGCGACCAGGAATTCGTGCGCTTGTTGTCTGCGAACAATACAGTCTTGTTTGTCGCCGGAGACGACGACCAGAGTATCTATTCGTTCCGTCATGCCAATCCAGACGGCATCGTCCAGTTTCAAACCGCCTACCCGGCATCCGCCACACATGTGTTGACAGACTGCTTCCGATGCACTCCGGCAGTTCTCGGCCCGGCCAGCCGACTGATCACCTACAACTCGAATCGAGTTGCCAAGAACCTTACGTCGCTCTATGGCGCTGCCACGCCGCCAGTTCAGGGCCGTAATGATGGTTTGGTCTTTCCAGACCGCACAGGAGGAGGCTCGCGCCGTTGCCCAATCTTGTCAGGCGCTGATCAACGCCGGCATGGCTGGGCGGGAAGACGAAATTCTCATTTTGATATCCAATCGTCGGGTCCAACTCGACATGCTGGCCCAGGAACTTGGCAACCTCGGTCTTCCCTATGATCCTCCGCGAGGTGCGGCGCTCACAAATGAATATGAGGCCATCAGGGCAGTCTATTCGATTCTCCGGATCGCCAAGGACAATTCAACCGGTGAAGAAGACTACCCGGCGCATCGGGACCTGCTTGAGGTTCTCTCCGGTGTCGGAAGCGCCACGGCAAAGGGCGTCGCGGATGCCTGCATTTCCAACAACCAGAACTTTCGCCAACTCTTTTACCTCCCTGCATGCCCGACGTGGTTTTCTGGGCGATGCCCCTCCGCAGTTCAGCGTGTCATGGCAACCGTTCAAACGATTAGAACGTGGAACATGAGCGATACCTTGGCCGCTCGGAGCGGCGACATCACGGCTATCCTCTCATCGCGGGTGTTCACATCCGGGCGCGATGCTGCCAATAGCCTGTCGATATGGAATACCCTGATGGGCTCGTTTCCGGTCCAGATGACACTTGAGGAGCTTCTTCAGTTTCTTGCGGCGGACAGCGAATCCGATCAGCAGGCCATCCTTGACTTGGTAAATCAACGAATTGGTGGCGCACAACCTCAAACTCAAGAACCCGTTCAGAAACGCATCAGGATTCTGACCATGCATGGAGCCAAAGGACTCAGCGGGAAGGTTGTGTTCATACCGGGGGCGGAACAAGGCCTCATGCCGAACTTCAGGGCCTTGCAGGCCACCGGGCTGCTCATTGAACAGCGACGTCTGTTTTACGTGTCCGTCACCCGGGCTATGGCGTGCTGCATCGCGTCCCACGTCGCCCAGCATTCGGGTGCCCAAGCGATGGCTTTGACTCAAAGGTCTGTTGCGCGCCTGACGCGCTCGCAGTTTCTGAACGAGATGGGTGTTCCAAGCGTGACACGCATCTCCGGGTTGAGCCAGGCTGAAGCGGCGGCAATAGTAGCGGAGGTGAACAACTTATGAACGACCGTAGATTGATAGAAGACTTTCTGCCGATCCAGGCCATCAGCGCCGAGGCGTCGCGGGAGAAATCCGTCCGCAAGGGGCACATTTCGACCCTTCACCTCTGGTGGGCGCGGCGGCCCTTGGTGGCGTGTCGCGCCGCGGTGTATGGCGCGCTTGTCCCGGCGTCGCGGTTCATCCCGGAGAACGGGCCGGACAACAAGAAGCAGAGTCTGGGCAGGGCCAATGCGGCCAAGTTCATCGAGCGGCTCTGTAAGTATCCTGGCAGCCCTACCGTCATCAAGGAAGCCCAGCGGCATATTCTCGAAGCCCACGCCGAGCGGCTGACCGAAGAGACCGGCAAGAAGGTCACCGTCGAGGACATCGAAGAAGGCCGCGCCCCTCGTCCCAAGGTGCTCGACATGTTCGCCGGTGGTGGGGCCATCCCTCTGGAAGCCCTACGCCTGGGTTGTGAAGCTTACGCCCTCGACCTCAACCCAGTGGCGCACATCATCCAACTCTGCACCTTGGTCTATCCGCAGAAGTACGGAAAGCCCGACCCGAGCGCGCGCGGCATGACCGGGCCGAAGAATGCGAAGGGTGAGACGACCTGGGGCGGGTTGGCCGGGGAAGTCCGGTACTGGGGGAACTGGGTGCTCGAGAAGGTCAAGGCCGAGATCGGCGATTTGTATCCGCTCATACCCGATCCCAAATATAAAGGGAACAGGCCGGCGGTCCAGTCAGAAATGTGGCAATCTTCAGACAAGGAAAGCATCCCTCCCGGATACCTCATGCCGGTTGCCTATCTCTGGACGCGGACCGTCCGCTGCAAAAACCCTTCGTGCGGGGCTACTGTGCCATTGGCCAAACAAACCTGGCTTTGCAAGAAGAAGGAGAACTACGTCGCCCTGAGGCTTGTGGCTCCCAAGGGAGAAAAGCGCGTTCGATTCGAAGTCGTGGAGTCAACATCCGAACGTGGTCTTGGTTTCGACCCCGCCGCAGGTTCGAAGGGCGGTAATGCGACATGTCCGTTTTGCGGCACCGTGGCCGACAGCGCTTACGTCAAGACCGAAGGATGCGCTAAGCGCATGGGGCAACAAATCATGACCATTGGATGTATTAGACCAGGGCATCGAGGAAAGGTGTTTCTTTCAGCCGACGACGTGGGAGGAGCACAGCCCGATGAGAGTTCGATCCAAGAACGTATCGCGGATATTTGTTCACGCACGGGGCTTTCGATACCAAGCGAACCGATAGTGACCGACGCCAAGAATAGTAACTGGACGTCCTTGTATGGTCTTGTCACATTTGGTGACCTATTCACTTCTCGTCAATTGCTGTACCTGCTTACGCTTGCGTCATGTGTTCGCCAAGCCCATGCGGAGATGATTTCTTCGAGTTGTGAGGCCGAGCGGGCACGAGCAGTCGCAAGCTATTTAGGCATTCTCCTGGACCGTCAGGCTGACTACGATAGTACTGTCTGTGTATGGGAGTCTGGGGGGCAGTTCATCAAGAGCACTTTCGCGCAAAAAGGGCTTCCTCTTGTTTGGGATTTTGTTGAGCTCGCTCCTTTCGGTGATGCATCTGGTTCCCCGCAAGGCGCGCTTGTCTGGATAATCGGCGTGATCGATGCGTTATCCGCCACGGGGAGCCCGGCCAGTGTTGTGCGCGGTTCCGCGATGAATCTACCTTGGCCAGATAGATCACTCGACGCCGTTGTTTCAGATCCTCCCTATTACGACAATGTGCCATACGCGGACATCTCAGACTTCTTTTTTGTATGGCTCAAGCGTACTGTGGGGCATCTGTATTCAGAGCACTTCTCGACAGAAGGAACGCCCAAGAAGGCTGAGGCAGTGGCTGATGCGGTTCGTCATGACGGCGACAAAAGAAAAGCGAAACGCGCATATGAAGCGATGATGGAAGTGACCTTCGGCGAATCATGCCGGGTGCTGAAGGCGCACGGCATGATGGTGATTGTATATGCCCACAAGACAACTTTGGGCTGGGCTACATTGGTTGACGCGCTTCGAAGGGCTGGCTTCACCGTCACGGAAGCTTGGCCGTTCGATACTGAGCGACCAGGTCGAGTTCGAGCAATCGCATCGGCGGCACTCGCCTCCAGCATCTTCCTTGTCGCCCGCAAACGGGAAGGTGCATTGACCGGCTCTTATGAGGACGAAGTACGGTCCGAGCTCGATAAGATCGTCCGAGAGCGGGTCGATTCGCTCTGGAAGATGGGCATCACCGGCGCGGACCTGGTCATTGCCGCGGTAGGTGCAGGGCTCCGCGCCTTCACCAAATTTGCCCGCGTGGAGTACGCAAACGGCGAGGAGGTCCCGGCCGAGAAGTTTCTGGCCGAGGTGGAAGGGGTCGTGCTGGAGACGCTTCTCGAAAAGATCTTCGGGGTAACAGGAAGCGGCGTTGCCGCGGTGGACGGGCCCAGCCGGTTTTACGTGCTCTGGCGCTACGCTTATAAGGCGGCCGAGATGGACGCTGGCGAGGCCATCGTTTTCACCTACGGCCAGAATGTAGAGCTGGACGGCCAGAACGGCCTTTCGTCCGGAAGCCGCGCGCTGGTCGAAAAAAAGAAGGGCAAATACCGGCTGCGAGATTTCGCCGAACGGGGAGACGACGAAAAATTGGGCATGCCCAAGGATGACGGCACGTCTGCCCCACTTATTGATACCCTGCATCGTATCCTCTGGCTTGTGGAAAACGAACCCCGCAAGCTGAATGACTTCCTCGACGAGGCGAGGCCGGACCGGGAGCGTCTGCGCCTGGTGGCTCAAGCCTTGGCCGGAACGGCGTTGGCCGGCAGGAAGGACGACGGACCCGAGCATGCTGTGGCGACCACTCCGGCGGAATCCGCCGCGCTCAAGAAACTCGTCGCCAACTGGCGGGCGCTCATCGACCAACGGCTGTCGGATGTAGATTCCAAAACCGGTCAGATGCGCATGCAATTCGATGGAGACAGACAATGAGCACGCACCACTTTCGTCCCTGGACCGACCTGGTCAAGCTCCATCCTGATGTGGAAGCGGGGGCGCTTACCGAGGCGGTGTTCGCCATCGATCTCGGAGCCATCGCCGCCAATGATCCCAATGTTCCCGTGGTCAACCGGGACCCGGAGGCCTTCTTCCGGGCGACATATCTCACGGCCGATCTGCGGAAGCTCCTGGACGAAGTGCTGGCCTCCCTTTCCGGCAAGTCCGGTTACAACCGGGTATTGAAACTCCGGGTGCCTTTCGGCGGGGGAAAGTCGCACACCCTGGCGTCGCTGTTCCATGCCGCGCGAAAGCGAGATGCGCTGGACGGCATCCCTGAGGCTAAGGAATTCGCCCGGCCCGGCAATGTGGCAGTGGCGGTTTTCGACGGCGAGAAGTTCGATGCCCGTAACGGCAAGACGCTGGAAGACGGCCGCACGATCCAGACCATGTGGGGCTGGATCGCCTGGCAGATCGACCCCGAAAAGGCCTTTCCCCTGGTGGCCGACCACGACAAGGATCGCGTGGCCCCGGGCGGGGATGTGATTCGCGATCTGCTCACCAAGGGGGCTGGCGGCAGGCCGGTTCTGATCCTCCTCGACGAAGTGCTCAAATACATGGAGCGCTCCGCTGCGGTCAGCGTCCTTGATTCGACGCTCCAGCGCCAGGCCAAGGATTTCTTCCAGAACCTGACCGTCGAGGTGGCCGGGAGCGAGAAGGCGGCGCTCGTCTATTCCCTGACCTGGAGCGCCAGGGAGGCCCTGGGCAACGTGGGACTGCTTGCCGAGATCGACAAACTCGCATCTCGGGTGGACCAACTTAGGGAACCTGTCTCAGGGGATGAGGTCCTTCCGATCCTTCAGCGGCGTCTTCTTGGCGGCGCTCCCGACGCTTCCTCAGCAACTGAAGTTTCCACGGCATATCAGGACGTCGTGACCGGCATGCAGCGGGCTCATGCCGAAACCCCCTCCGAGCGCCAGCAGGCCGAGGAGGAAGGCCGTCTGCTGCGTGATCGGATGCGGGCGGCGTATCCATTCCATCCTGCGCTCATTGACATCATGAGGGAACGCTGGACCGCGGTGGATGCCTTCCAGAGGACACGCGGCGCGCTGCGGTTCCTTGCCTCCTGCATGCATTCCCTCAAGAAGAACGGCGGGGCCAAGGCGCTTCTCGGGCCCGGAGACGTGCCGGTGAAGGACGTGGATGTCCGAGTGAAGATGCTCAAAGAGCTCGGGGTACAGAACGACTACGACCCGGTCATCACGGCGGACATCGACGGTCCAAACGCCCGGGCAAAACGCATCGACGACCGGATGGCGCGCGAGACCCCCGCGCTTGCCAGCGTGAAGCCAGCCACGCGTATCGCCACGGCAATCCTTCTTTACTCGTTCGGCGGACTCCGGCGAGAGGGCTCGGGCAACGACGAGACACTGCCGCCCGGCGTTACGGAAAACGAACTGCTTGCGGCCTGCGTCGGCCCCGACCTGGACAACATCACGGCCACCGCCGTCTTATCCGAGCTTCGCAACACATGCCTGTACCTGCATTACGACGGTGTCCGGTACTGCTTCAAGAAGGACCCGAATGTCACCAAGTTGATCGAGGACGCGGAGCAGACCGTTGCCCGCGAGGATTCTCAGGCTCGTGGTCACGGCCCGGTCCGAAGCCAGATCAAGGAGATGCTGGATACCCGCCTAGCCGGACACCACACGGCCATCGTCTGGCCGGCAAAGAGTCAGGACATCCCCGACGAGGACCCCCGTTTTCTCGTTGCCTACCTGCCCCTTGAGTTTGCTGCCGAGGGCAAGTCGGAGCAGGAACGTCAGGCCAAGGAGTACCTGACCAAATACGGGGATCGTCCCCGGCGATTCCGCAACGGGCTGGGACTCGCGATACCGGAAAAGAAACAAATCGAGGCTTTGCGGCGTGCCGTCCGGTATCTCTTGGCCATCGACCGTGTGGAAGCCAAGAAGCAGCAACTTCGGCTCACCAAGGACCAGCTTGATCAACTCCGGGAGAGGAAACGCACCGAGCAGGCTGCCGCCGAGTCATGCTTCCGGGAGCTTTACACGGCCGCGTGGTTGCCTCGGGTTCAGGATGGCGAGTTGGAAATAGAGAAAGTGGAACGGGGCGGGCGACCGCTTCAGGCGACCGGCGTCCACGAGCGGATCATGGAACTTCTCACCAGCGTGGGAACGCCGCGCATTCACGGATCGGTGACGCCGCGGAAAATCGCCGAGCGAGTGCGGCTCGGCGAACGCTTAAGCGAGGGTGAGCCGCCGCTCATGGGCATCAAGGCGTCCGATGTGCTTGAATCGTTCTTCCGAGATATTGCGCCGCCCCGGTTGGAATCCGCATCCGTCCTGCGCAAAGGCATCGCTCGCGGTGTATCGGAAAGCGTCTTCGCGTATGTAAGCGGGGGCAGCCCTGTTCTTGGTCCTGATGGAAGATATCAGATCAATCGCGACAAGGTGATTTTCGGCCGCTCCATTGCCGATGACGAGGTCGATTTCGATTCCGGCTTTCTCATGATGCCGGCAGCCGTCCCGGAAGCCCCGGCGGTCCAACCCGCAGGCGTTTTCCCTGGCGATACAGGCGCACCTCCTCCACCGAGCATCCGAGAGGGCCCGGCCGGAATTGATGTGGCAACCAGTACTGGACCTGTCACGACGGGCACGGATGCCGCCGGTCGGAAGAAACGGGTCGCTTTTGCCTTCGAAGCCACCAGAGAACAGGTCTTCAAGGCATTCCCTGCCATCGCAAACCTGGCCGATAAATCCGACGGGGGCAGGGTGCGCATCCGCGTCGAGGGTTCGTCGGCTGCCGGCTTCGATCCATCCTGGCTGCGCAACGCCGTGGACGAACCGCTTGACGAAGCAGACATCGAGCGGACTGCGGAGGAATGAACGAAGAGAGGGAAACCATGGCTCTCACGAGAAGCGAACGAACCTTTAAACTCAAGGCCCTGACGGAGTTGTGGACCGGCGACCTCAATGGAAAATCGGACCGTCTGATTACCACCGGCCTGCTTGGTTCCATCCGCTGGTGGTTTGAGGTGTTGGTGCGAGGTCTGGGCGGCAGCGCCTGTGATCCAACCGATAGGAAATGTGAAGACCGGAACCATTGTGTTGTCTGCGAACTATTCGGCTGTACAGGTTGGGCGCGGAAGTTCAAATTTGAAGTCCTCGACAAGAATGGCAATATCCGAGAGGCCAGAAACAATGCCGAAACGAAAATCTCACCTCAAATAAAGAAAGACGAAGAGTTCAGTCTTCGTTTCACACCCCTCCGTCCGATCCGCGTTGAAGAGTGGGCCATCCTGGATGCCACCCTTCGTCTGATCGCCGAATATGGGGCCATCGGTGGCAAGACGGTATTCAAGCCAACGGACGAACCCAGTCGGGCAAGCAGGCTGCACCACAAAGACTATGGCTTGGTGCAGATGGTCACGTCTCGGCAATTCGATCGAACAGGTCGGGGTGATTTGGAAACATACCTATCCAAATGGCGGAAGCTCAGTCACGATGAGTTCGCCTGGGCTTCTCTACAGCACTTCTGGTGCGTGAACGGAAAGTATCTCGGGCGGGTAGACAACAATAAGAGTACTTTTAACCAAGTGATCGGACGACAGGAGGCAAAAAATCAAGGACAACAGTTGGCCACCCGGAACGATGGAATAGTCAGATGGCTTGCCGGCTCTCAGCAGGAGAGCAAGAAGGTGTTCAGCTTCAAGAACCCCGCAAGAACCTTCGGCTTCGTAAAACCCGGACTGATCGATTTCAACACCATGAAGGGGCGTCTGACGAACGCTTGGGGACAGAACGGCTGGGATTTTCTCGCCGGGGACAAGATCATAGATCAACTATTCGCCGGGAAGGAGGACCGCTTATGAGTTTTGATCTTTACGCCTCCTTGGCCGAAATACAAGCCTGCCCAAAACAGGTGAATGAAGGCGGTCTCGCTTCAGGCTTTGTGGATGGATGCGTGGTCTGGTCCTGTCGTGACGGGGAGAAGAACAAAGCACGTCAATGCTACATGAAACGAGCGGCTGAACTGGAGCTCAATCTCCCTCCGGACCTTCACCTTGAGCCAGACCATGTTTCCCTGCCGGATTCGACCTGGTTCGGCATCGACGTTTCTTTCACGCTGGTGTCACCCTGGTACTCGAAGGACGACCGCCCCTTCCACGTGCTGGATAACCCGGTCCGCAAAGACAGGGTTTTCGGAGTGCCGTTTATGTCAGCGGCCTCCTGGAAGGGACTTCTTCGCTGGGCCTGCCGGATGCAGGCGGGCTTGTCAGATCATCTTGAAAAGCACGATATGCAAATGGATGGCTGGAAAGACCCTTCCTGGATCATCCATCTCTTCGGCAACGAGAAGGGAGAGGATGAGCAATTCCGCTCCGGCGCCCTTGTCTTCTATCCCACCTGGTTCAATAAAATCGGCTTTGAGGTGATTAATCCCCACAGCCGTACCCGCCGGGCCGGGACGCAACCCATTTACTATGAGATCGTCCCAGCCGGGACAAAAGGCAGGTTGCGGTTGCTCTACGCGCCGCTACCGGGGGAAATCGAACGCGACAAAGTAATGCTGGCCGACTTCATCGACGGCTTCATCGACAGCATCAGGGCGCTTCTCGAAACGTACGGCATCTCCGCCAAGCGCACCGCCGGATGGGGCACTGCTCGAATCGATACCTGGACAGGAATGTTGAAGGCCACCGCGCAACCGCCAAAGGCTGAACCGCGATCCACAAAGAAAACTCTCCACAGCCTTCAGGACCTTGGCACTCTGGTACGTGAGCAGAGCACACCCGGTTCCTTCACTCTCAAGGACGCGGAAGGATTCAAAGCGGAGATGAAAAGCCGAATTGCCCGGAAGGGAGGTGACCAATGACGGGATTTCAACTTCCGGACACGTTGCGGCACTATCGCCCCTTGCTTCTGGCGTGTGAGGCGATCGGCTGGCTCCACATGACAGGCAAGGCCAAAATCAATTTCCTGCGGGAGCACGGCGGCCAGAAGAACAATTATGACTACAAGAATTGGCATGGGCAGGAGAATCCACCTTTTCTCTGGGATAACCTACTGCAATGGGTGAAGAGAAACTACCAGACGGGTTCGGCCAAAAACCTTGAATGGCCCGATACGCTGACAGCTTTTATCAGTGAGCATGCAGACGGCAGATCAAAACCTAACCTTGTCGGCTTGCTCCAGGCCGGCCATGCTATGGCATCGGGTATCGAGAAGAATCTACCGGCGGCCACTTCCAAGTATCTGGGTCAGGATGTCACCCACATGTGGTTGTCCACAGTCTTCGGCCACCCGGTCCGCAATCTGATTGCCGACCCGCCTGAATTGCTCAACGATAATGGCTGGAAAGGGTTGCTTGATCGGATTGAGCAGCTCCTCACCGAGCTGAAGCAGCTTGGCGACAACAGTTCCCCCAACGACATTGATGGCTGGTGGCGTTGGCGCGATGGGGCGGTGGGACCTGAAGGATGGCTGCGCACGGCCTTCACCGGCACCCTGGCCGAAACCAGGTTGCCGAACAATGATGTCTCGCTGTTTGACCAGTCCTATGTAGCGGCCGCCTTGTTCAAGAGCGCAGTGGCCGGTGCGATTCTGGAAGGCGATTCATTTCCTTGGAAGATCAAGGATAAGAGCGGAAATGAGAAAGCAAATGACAGTCTTAAACAACAGACCCGCTGGCGGCTCTTGACCATCGGGATCGGTGCGGACCACTACGAGGCCCGGGCAATTAAGATCGGTGACTCGACAGGGGCGAGGCTGGCGCTGGACGAGTTTTTCGGCAGAGTCTGCAAACTCGTTGAGGTCGACCTGGCTTTTGGCTCCTTGTTGTATCGGGACGGTCAGACCTGTGTCTTTTCATTCCCAGGGGAGCGATTTGGGCATAAGAGTAAAGGGTGTCAGGGGGGTGATTTACAGATTGCAGGTTGGCAAAAGTGGCTGACTGAACAGATAGACGACTATGCCAGTGACGCCAACCTCGAGACGCCTCCTTATTGCAGCATCAGCGAGCCTTCGCGATCTCTTGTTGGGATGACGGCTGAAATCCGGAAGGCGCGGGAAACGATGGCCGTGCCGCTTCACCGCAATTGGCAAATTCCCGGGCAGGATTCGCCTGCATGTGCGTCGCATGCAGACAGGTCGGATGGCCATGTCTGTCCGGTATGTCTTGTGCGCAGAAGCCGCTCTGGGACAGACAAGCAGATGCCTTGCGATCCGTGCAAGGCGCGGCGGACTCACCGCCTGGACATGTGGCTTGAGGGGAAGCTCGGATCAGACTCCATCTGGATCAGCGAGTTGGCGGATGCCAATGACCGCGTCGCCCTTGTCACGATGAGCCTGGACATCGAGCCCTGGCTTGACGGAACCCGCCTGGATGCGCTCAGGACCCAGGCCATTCCGGAATGGCGCAAGTTCAATCCCCTCTTGAAAAACCAACCAAACCCCATAGATCCAGCCGCCTGTTTTGACAGCCTCCTTCAGCATATCAAAGGAAAACTCCAGTCCTTTGACAAGACAGACCCCGTGCTGAGCGGCCTGCAGGAGGGGTACCCGCACGAGAGAGATTGGCCATCTTTTTTCTCCAAAATCGTCGAGGATCGAACTGACTCGCCCCAATGGGACGCCCTTGACGAGAACACACGCGCCGCATGGCTCACGCATCAGTTGTTCTGCAAGCTCGCCTCACCCGGTCGTATCTATCGCTTCTGGCGGCAGGCCGAGGATTTCTTCAAAGCCTTGCTTGCCGAATTCCGCGAGATAGCGGCCGCGGACCAGAACCGCTGGCGCGTGCGCCGCTTGGTTATCAAGCCGGATAACGGTTCTTCCGGTTCGTGGGAAGACCGGCAGATCTATGGCGGACGTTATGGGGATGCTCCCGTAAGTCTCTTGTATCGGGAACAAACAAAGGACTTCCTCAGCATCTGCAATCTGGCCCGACTTCTGAAGCCTGAGCAAGATAAGGATTTCCTGCGCGGAATCACTTTGGAGTTGAAAGCGGATGATAGCGTGAGGGCGAAACAACTCGTTGTGCAATCGGCTACGGACGACACGGGCGCTCTGGGCGTTTATCACCCGGTGATCCCCCTTGAGCTTTCCCCGGTGCGCTTTCGGGTCCTTCTGCCACTTGAGGCCGCATCGACTTGTGTGGATCGGGCGATTGAAAAATGGAAAGATCAATTCGGCCGTGTTTGGGATCGGCTGCCACTTCGGGTCGGCGTGGTGGCCTTTCCGAGGATGACGCCGTTTCAGGCCGTGATAGACGCAGCCCGGAACATCGAGAGTGATATGGATGGGATTAAGGAGCCAGAAACCTGGCGGGTGGCGGGATGCGAAACACGGGAAGGCGTCACCAGCCTCAGCCTCAAGTCTCTTGATCATCCACATGAGACTCTTAAAACCATACCCGTCAGACTCCCCGATGGACGTGATGACGTGTTTTATCCGTATCTTGCTGTGGAAGACAAGCAGGTCCGTTTTCCTCTGGATTTCCAGCATCCCAACGGCCAGGTCTTGCGGCACGCGAAGGACTTGCGAAGCGGGGACGGGGTTCTCGTTTATCCCTCGCTTATTGCAACAATTTTCATGGACGGCACGGCCAGGCGGTTCGAACCTTTGAGTCGTAGACAGATTACGGAATGGCTGCGGATGCGCGATCTCTGGCGGCTGATGGACCGGCATGCACAAAGCCAGACCGCGCTCCGCGGAGCATGGTCGGAGCTTGTCGAGCGGCGCGGGGTCTGGCAAGGACCGGATGAGACATGGTTCGAGGGAGGGAAGACGGCCTGGCTCGACCTCGCCCGCGCGGTGTTCCATGAACGTCTGGGCGTTCGAGGCGCATGCCTTGAGACTTTGGTGCAAGCCGCCGGGGATGGACTCCTGGACTGGAGCCTGGAATGGCACATGAGCGTACTAAAAAAGCAAGTGTCCGGAGGTGACCGATGACAACAAATAATCGGAGTTTTGTGACATTTCCGTTTACCGGTGTGGCGCTCGATCCCATCCACGTAGGCACGGGTGGAACTCGGCTGGGCAGGGTGGACAACACCATCGTGCGCGACCCGGTCACGCGGATACCGAAGATTCCGGGTTCGAGCATCGCGGGAGTCATGCGAGCCCACACAGCCATGTCAAAGGGGAAATACCCCAACTGTGCCGGCCTTGGCCAGCCGGAGCGCGACGGTGCAGGCGGCCATTGTGGAAACGCCGATTGTCCTGTGTGCACCGTGTTCGGTTTTGCCAAAGGCATAGGCTCCAGCGGTGGGTTCGCGGGACTGGCCGCATTCAGCGACATGCATGTGCTGCTCTTTCCCGTGGCATCGCAATTGGGGCCGCAGTGGATCACGTGTCCGATAGCATTGCGGCAAACCGGCATCGCCGAATTCTCAGAACTGGGTGATCTGCCTGAGCAGCAGGTCGTTTACCGTAAAGCGGACGGCGCGGCAGCTCAGCCATCATTGAATCTCGGCTGGCTTCTTCTGCCGGTCAAGACGGATTGGCAGCCACTGAGCGAGATTGCTCAAAAGATCGAAGCGCTGGGGATACCGGGTTACATCATCAGCCGCCTGGGTGTCGTTTCGGACAAGCTGTTCACTCATATCGTGAATAGCAACCTCGAAGTACGAACCTCGGTCGCCATCGATCCGGCCACTGGAGCGGCCGAGGAAGGGGCGCTGTTCACCTATGAGGCCCTGCCTCGAGGCACAGTGCTTTTTTGGGAGGTAACCTGCCGGAATCCAAAACACTTTAAGATCAATCAAGGTGATGTGAAGGCGGTCGACTCACCGGAGAAAGTCAGAGATGTTGTTACTGATGCCAATTCTTATCTGGAACATCTCGGCATCGGCGGCATGGGAAGCCGGGGTATGGGACGGCTGCGGGTGCTGGCAACGAAGGAGCTTGCCGATGTGGATAAGCCAGGAAAGGAGGTCTCGTAATGGACGCTCCGACCTTGGAAAACCTGGACCTTGCTTGTGCCAAGGTGGGCAAGACCATCGCGGAGAGGCCATCAAAGGAGCTTGAGAACCTCGTTACGAGCGCGCTCGCTGTCCTGGAAGAGCAAGGAATTTATGCTCTGTTTCTTTTTCTAAAAACGCGAGGCGGCAGTGGGGCCGAAAATGTCAACCAGAAGATCCATGAGTTCCTGAAAATGACGCCACAGCAGGCTCCTTCACTTTCTGACAATGCCGACGTCTTTACCTCGCTTCAGCAGATGGGCAAGGACCTTGACAAGCTACTGCTGGCCCGTGATCTGGTCCGGCAAACACTCGTCTACGCCCGCTATCACGCGCGAGTGCCACAAAAGAGTGAGGTGCGAACATGACCTGGACGGCACTTCGATGGGTCTGGCGACTGGAAGCGCCGCTTTTCGTCGGCATGCCTCCGGCAGGGGTGTTGAACCGCTGTAGACCCTATGTCCCGGCGCGTGTGCTTTGGGGCGCTGTGACCGCTGAGATATCTCGATCAAGAAACGGTGAAAGCTTTCCGGATTACGGCAAACTCGGATGGGAAACCGCTCTCAACTGCCGTTTCACCTACCTCTTTCCGGCCGAAAAACGGGGCGACAAGTTCCTGGCTTGGATGCCGAAATTCGAAAGGATGAGAGGCGTCCAATGGTACTGCCACGGCGGCGAGGAAAGTCTGTCGGACCGTGACTTCAGACGTCGTCTGCTGGACTCCCGGCCCGGCACCGCAATCGCTCCCGAATCGGACTCAGCGTCTGAAGGCACTCTCCGGGAAACAGAATGTATCAATCCCTGGTGGCGTGATTCCAACTGTCAGGGGGAAACGAATGCCATGCTGCTTTTAGGGTACGTCTTCTTGAGAAATAACGGCTTTCGGAGGCAGTTGGACAATATCGATACCCTCTTTGTCGGAGGTGACACCAGATACGGTCTTGGGAAAATATGCCGTGTGGGGTGGCACGAGGTATCCGGTGACTTGTCCGTCTTCGGGAAACGAGTTCATCTGGATAGAGAGCATCCCGAAATACAGAGCGACATCCTTTGGGGACATGCCTTGGAAGGTGGCCAGCATCAAATCCAGGGAATTCAAGGAGTAAAAGAGCTTCTTGGCGGCTGGGACCAAGGTAGCCCGTGGAGAGGAGCACTTACGTGGGCTCCCGGATCATTTTTGGAACGTTCAACGGCCTGGTCGATAGACAACTATGGATACTGGATGCATCAGGACAAAAGATAGGCGAGAAACCAGATGAGGTGGATGACAAAAGCAGATATCGAAAAAACTGCATGGTCCGGAAAGGTTGTATCCGTTCAGCCCCGCATCCGACTGATGCGGTCTTTCGACGAGCGGAGCCACAGCTATCTGGGATATGTACTTCGGTTTAAAGGGACAATCGGTGATGAACCCGGCGAATTCATAATCGCCATCGGAAAGGCCGCACAAGCAAAACATCGATTTCAAGTCGGCATGGAGGTGAGCGGCCTGGCGGTTGGTTCCCGTTCCTGATCCGCGGCTTGAGACGGCCGATTCTACAAGGCAAGCGATTTGAAGATACTGAAAGATACTGAAGATGGTCCTCCGGCTGGTCCACCGTTTCATAATGAACCGCCTGACCTGGAAACCTATCGTAGTCGTGGACATCGGCGTCTGGACACCCGGACGTATGACACCAAGTGCACGACCTGTGTCTGGGGCTGTCGAATGCCGGTGGAGATGATCATCGACCACTGGAATCCGTCTAAGAAACGGTACCGGTTTGAGACCTTCTGCTATGGCCCGAAAAGCTGTGCTCTTTATCGGCCTGGACCGACACGCAAGGTTCCGGGGCGAAAAGGCATGTCCTACACCGAAGAGGACTGGGTCGACGAGGATGCCACCGCCCATCGGGGGGGAGGATGATTAGTCCGTTGCGCCAAGCAGAGACGCTGGATCGGGCCCAAGGTTGCCTCCTCGGCCAGCTCGCCGGTGATGCGTTGGGCAGTCTGGTCGAATTTCAAGCGCCCGAGCAGATCCGACGGGAATATCCCAACGGCGTCCGGGAACTTGCCGACGGGGGGACCTGGAATACGATTGCCGGCCAACCGACAGACGATTCCGAGATGGCGTTGTTGCTGGCCCGCATGCTGGCGGATCAAAGGCGGTATGATCCCGAGAAAGCCTGGAAAGCGCATATCATCTGGTTAGACCGTGACCGAATCGATTCATATTCTTAAGGAGGTTTTCCACAGCGGACATTCCACGGATATTCAACATCACCGAAAGCGCTCACCGCATCCACAACCCGATCACACCTGAGAAGCTCGCTACTATCGGCGCTGCGCTGCGCCTGGAACCGGGAACCCGAGTGCTCGACCTCGGCAGCGGTTCGGGGGAGATGCTATGCACTTGGGCGCGTGATCACGGCGTCATCGGCACCGGTATCGACATGAGCCAATTGTTCACCGAGCAAGCGAAACGCCGTGCTGAAGAACTTGGCGTCGCCGATCGAGTCGAATTCATCCATGGCGATGCTACCGACTATGTCGCCGACGAAAAGGTCGATGTGGCGGCCTGTGTCGGCGCCACCTGGATCGGTGGAGGTGTAGACGGCACTATCGAGCTTCTGTCGAGGAGCCTGCGCACCGGAGGGATCATCCTCATCGGCGAGCCCTACTGGCGGCAGTTACCGCCCACGGAAGAGGTTGCTAAGGGGTGCCTTGCCCACTCGATCTCCGACTTTCTCATGCTTCCGGACCTTCTCGCGTCTTTCGGCCGCCTTGGCTATGACGTCGTCGAAATGGTTCTGGCCGACCAAGATGGTTGGGACAGATATGAGGCGGCCAAATGGCTCACCATGCGCCGATGGCTTGAAGCTAATCCTGACGACGAGTTGGTCGAAGAGGTTCAAGCCCAGCTGACCTCGGAGCCAGTGCGCTACGCAACGTACACGCGTGAGTACCTGGGCTGGGGCGTGTTCGCGCTGATGGCGAGGTGATGAGTTGTGACACCCGGAGGAGATGGGGAAATGCGATTCAACACCGCTTCCGCATCATCGGGAGCAGCCTGATCTTTGATAACCAACTGATATTGAAGGACTTCGGTTAACTTCGGGAGAAAGAGAACGGTTATGAAGAGGGTTGCACCCGCGGAGCCAGATTTTAGGTCCAAACGTAAGCTCCCAACAGCAATTCTCGGGTGTCAGGACGCCCGATGTGGCACCCACTTGGTTGGACTTGTTTGGCTCCTGGCGGACGCAACGGGCGGATCGGCGCGGCGGGAGCATGCGTGTCAGTGCGCCAGTTGGAGGTGCGGCCCCCATACCCAGCCGGCGTCCTGCGATCAGCCGAGGTAGAGCGCATGCCATCACCTTAGCCGTGTGACGTCTCCGAGACCGTTCGCGTAGTCACGGATCACGCCGCTACCCCGACAGCGTGCGTGCCCGCTGAGGATTCGGCACGAGCGTCAACAGCCGGGATAGCGCGTGTGCCAGACCCCGTCGATCTCGTCGTCCGCGACTTGCTGGATAACGTCCCTCAGCTCGAGGTCGGACAGCCAACGAGGCGAGATGGAATCCATCCCTTGCGCGGCGCCGTAGAGGTTCCCCGCAATCGAACCGGTGGAGTCCGAACGCCAGAGTGGTTCACGGCCCAGCAGACGGCTTGATCGAACGAGTCCGCCGCGACGGCGCAGTAAACAGAGATCGCTAGCGCCTCGTCTGCCACCCATCCCGCAACAAGCTCCTGGATGCACTCGGGAGCCGGGCGGCCCATCTCCACAAGGTCGAGCGCATGCACAACCAGCTCGCGACTGGTTCCTTCTGCACCAGCTTGGGATGCGGCGTCAGCCAAAGCCGAGGCCAGGTCTTGTCCGGCGAGCACCCTAGCAATGGCATCTGCGAAGACAGCTGCCGCTACTGCAGCTTCTCGGTGGCCGTGGGTGATCTCCGCACACTCGTAAGCAAACTTCCATGAGCGAAGGAAGAAGCCGAAGGGCGCCGAGCGCATCCCGTTCGCTGCCCCGTTTCTTACATGACTCAACTAGCCTTTCCATTTCTCTCTCTCCGGAGACTGACTTTGGCTGTACTGCAGTCTGCCTGCAAGGGCAACCCCGTGTCGCCAACAACCACGTACACCCGCTCTTACTACACCACTACGGGGGACGCGACCCCGTCAAGCCATTGGGCACCGAGGAGCGGCCCATCGGCTACGAATCAGTGAAACGGTCGCACCTCGACCGGCGCCCGACAGGCGACGACGGCCCTACGCCCCACTCCAGCACCCCGCGGGCGCTCACCCGCCATAGACCCTAGACCTTGAGCCCCTCAGTTGTCGTTCGTCCGGTGGCCCATCAGGTGCCGTACCGAGAACGCCTGGCCGGTGTGGTACGCGATGTGAAAGACCATGTAGTCGGCGAACTCGCCGAACGTGCGGCCAGGCCCTTCGAACGTCAGCGGCGCCTCTCGATCAGCGTTGGATCGAAGGAAGACCTCCTTCGACGCCTTCTGCACACGGTCGAACTCCTTGGCGACCTCCGCCACCGACATGTCGAGCACCAGTGGGCTGGCGACCGCATAGGGATAGTAACGGGCCGCCTCACGCGCCAGCGGCGACTCGATGTCGCAAGCGGGGTCCAGCTTGGTGGCGTACGTGGTCTGCCAGTAAGCCATATGGCACACGAGCTCGCCGACGCTCAGGAGCCCGGGGGCGGGTCGCCGCCACAGGTCCTCGTCAGCAAGATCCTCGAACACGAGCAAGAACTCCCAGTGGGCGCTGTCCCACGCCTGCGATTGGCTGTGCAAGAACGACATGGCTTATTGTGGCACCGGCGTGGCCCGTCGGTTGCGAATCAGTGAAACGGTCGTACCTCGACCGGCGCCCGACAGGGCGACGACGGCCTTGCGTCTGAGGCGCCTCTCCGGGCATTCTGGTGCGTCGCGGGTACCGTCGGCACACTCCGGGTCCGTCACGAACTGTCAGAACGAGACTCCTAGCCCCGCTGCGTGGAAACCGACACGCTGACTTACCACTTACCGACACCCCGATCCCGTGCGGGATCGACCCCAAAGGATTTGCGCAATGCTGCGTAATTGTGTATACTTCTAGGTACAAGAACCGCGGCTCGTGGGCTTCTCCGAAGTACGTTGGCGCGGCCGGAGGGATTCGAACCCCCGACCACCTGATCCGAAGTCAGGTGCTCTATCCACTGAGCTACGGCCGCGCGGTTGGACCTGGCGGTTCCCGGCCATTGTAGCCTGAAACCGGGGTGCAGCCGCAGGCCAAGTGGACCGGGCAGGGCACAACTGCGCTTACCGCCGGCCGTGATAGCACTCGAAACCAGCGCGAACCCGCCACAATCTGTCCAGACTGGCTGCTTTTTCTGCCCCTGCCAAAGCGAGTCACAGTCGCCGCCGTAGACCGGTCTCGCCGCTGCGGGCCGCAAGAATCGCGATCGCGGGCCTGCCGAAAAATCGCAAGATTGCGTTGACACGAAGCACTCGAGTCTCGCCCCGGCCTGCTCCTCGGGTTCAGGGCGTGGATTCGGAAGGTGCGGGTCGGCGGACGTGTGTCGAGGCTTTAGGGCTATGCACCTCTTCAGCGATACCGACCTCACGGCTGTGCGCGACTCGGATGTGTATGCTCGGGCAGAGTATGAAGGAAGTCAGATAATCCCTCATTCGGGCGCAGGGCTCTCGCTCCAGCGCTGGGGTTGAGACTGCCAGTTCGGTCCGGAGATGACGAAAGTGACGGCTGCAGCCTCAGCTGGACCGACCGGCGACCACTTCGAATTGGGATTGCGGGAGCGCTCCGACGCCCCCGCGGTCACGGTCAAGCATCTCAGGGGCTCGATGTTGCGTGGGTCACCTCACACGAGCGCCTGCGAAGCGAGCGACTCGTCAGGGCAGAAAGTGGATGTGGCAGCGGCCTTGGACCCTGTGTCCGAGAGCAGAGACCATGAGCGCTACACCGATCGAGATGCAGCCGGCCACCGTACGTAGTATGTTCGTTGCACTACCCCCAATTCGCGATTGTCAGCAGTCAGACTCCCGCACGGAGTCTGAGGTGCCGCAGGCTCCGGTCGCCGGTTGTAGGCGAGTCGGCACCTGCGGCATGTTATCCAGAGTGTGGTGTACGAGAATCGCGTGGCCCGTAAGGTGCGGCTCGCGACGATCACCGCCTTGGTTACGGCGCCAGGTTGACCCGAAAGCCCCCCGTCGTCATCACGCCATTCCAGTAGTGCTGAGGCACCCCGAACTGGTTCCTGATGATGATCACAACCCAGTCCCTGCCGAGGAAGTCGTCCACGACAAAAAAGTCGCAGTAAGCAGGCGTTCCATTCCAAGTGCCCATGACCCGAAGTCCCACGATCAGAGGGTACGGACCCTGTACGAGGTAATCGGTCAACGTCGATCCCTTGAACCAAGACTGCCCGCCGAGCGGATGGGGCGTCGAGAATTTGAACTTCGACACGTACTTCGTGGTTGGTGAGAAGGCGACCCACAGATCGAGGTTGCCCGTGGCGCCGCTGTCGAGATCTGCGGTGCCCTTGCCGGAGATAACTCCTGTCGGTGGGACCGCAAAAGCAGGAACGATTGCACACAGCGCCAGGGCTGCTGCGACTATGCACATACGCATGGTTTGATCCTCATTTCGAAGAATGTGATGTGTTGCACAATCTGCCGCTTGGCAGATGGCAGGTTGAGTCTACCACGATTCGCTACGGATCGCAATTGTGCGGGGAGGTATGCATACGAGAATGCTAGTATAGGAAGACGTGGCAAGTTGTTAGCGAGCGAGCAGTATGACTGCGTGCTGAAACAGAAAAGCTCTGACTTAGACGATGATCGCCCGGTGCAACTCTCCCGTCGAGGACACTGCGCATCCCGAGCCGACCAGACACGACTGCAAGGTGGTGGCCGGACCGACGCTCACACTGCCCCAAATCACGCAATCGTTGATGAGAGATCCCTCGGCGACCGAGCAATTCGGTCCCAACACGCTGCGCTCGATCTTAGCTCCCGCCCCGATTCTGCATCCGCCGCCCAGCAAGCACGGCCCTACTACGACCGCATCGGGGTGCAACTCGACACTCTCGGCAACCCATACCCTCGGCAGCAACTCGGATAGCCCCGATGTTAGTGCGATGCGTCCTGCGAGAGCATCCCGGTGCGTCTGATGGTAGTACGCTAGACTCCCGATATCGCACCAGTACCCGTCGGCCTGCCATCCGAAGAAGGGCCGCCCTTCGTCCAGCAGTCCAGGCAGGAGGTCTCTTCCAAGACCATACACTTTGCCCTCGGGAACCATATCTAACACCCTCGGTTCGAACACGTACACACCGGTGTTGGCCATGCGCGACTTGGCTTGCGAGGGGGAGGGCTTCTCCTGAAAGCCAATGATCCTGCCCTTCTCGACCACCGCGACCCCGTATTCCGATGGGTCCTCCACGGGGTACAGGGCGATCGTGGCATCGGCTCGACGGTCCTTATGGTAAGCGACCAGCGCGCCGAGGTCCATGTCCGTTACGTCGTCGGCGCCTATCACCAGGAACGTGTCGTCCCAGAAGTCCTTCACACGGCCGACACTGCCAGCATCCCCCCAAAGCTGGTCTTCGCGCGAATAGGTGATTCGAGCACCCCATCGAGACCCGTCGCCGAAGTGCGACTCGATCACATCCCCCATGTAGTGCAAGTTCACCATGATCTCGGTGAAGCCATGATGCACCAGGAGTTCGAGGATGTGCTCCATGGCGGGGCGGTTCATCACCGGCACCATAGGCTTTGGCAGCCGACGGGTGAGTGGGTCCAGCCGCGATCCAACACCCGCTGCGAGGAGCATCGCCTTCATACTGCGGCGACGGATTCCTTGCAGAATTGGGCGATGCTCTCAGCTGCGAACCGAACCTGATCTTCGGACAGATGCGCATGGACAGGCAGTGACAGAACTTCTCTGCACGACTGCTCCGTCAACGGGAAGTCTCCCTCGCGGTGACCATACGAAGCGTACGCCTCCTGCAAGTGTAAGCCCGCAGGATAGTAGATGCCGCACCCGACCTCGCGTTCCTTTAGGTACGCCTGTAGCTGGTCCCTGCGAGGGTGCCGGATGGTGAACTGGTGATAGGTATGGGTGTTACCCTCTAGAGTGGATGGCAGAACCACCTCGGTACCTTCGAGCAGGTCGAAGTAGATACCGGCGTTCCTAACTCGTCGCCGGTTCCACTCGTCCAACATCTGGTGCTTCACCCTCAGCACGGCGGCCTGGATCTCGTCCAGCCGACTTGCATACCCTATCTCGCGATACATATAGTCTCCCGCGGGCATGCCATGCATCCGAAGTGCGATGCAGTGTTCGTAGATGCGTTCGTCATTCGTGACGATCATGCCGCCATCACCCATCGCGCCCAAGTTCTTGGTAGGGAAGAAGCTCAGCGTAGCCGCATGTCCGAATGCCCCCATCGCCTTGCCATTGCGTGTTGCGCCAATCGCTTGCGCGCCGTCTTCCAACACCAGGAGCCCTCGCTCCTCGGCAATCTCGCACAGGGCATCCATGTCGGCTAGCTGGCCGAATAGGTGCACGGGCAAGATCGCCTTCGTTCTCGGGCCGATCTTTTCCCTAACACGCTCCGGGTCCAGTAGGAATGTAGCAGGGTCTATATCCGCAAACACCGGAACCGCGCCGATCTGTGCTATCACCTCCACGGTCGCCACGAAGGTGAACGGCGTCGTGATCACCTCATCGCCGGGTCCCACGCCGAGAGCCTGCAACGCGATCTTCAGCGCATCGGTCCCAGAAGCCACACCCACGCCGTATTGCACACCGCACCGCTCGGCAATCTCTTGCTCCAGGGCTTGCACGTTGGGACCGAGGATGAAGCGACCGGAGTCCAGCACCTCTTTCAACGCCGCATCCAATCTGCCACGCAACTCGGCGTGCTGCGCATTAAGATCCACCAAAGGCACTTTCATCGAATGCCCTCCCCTAGATTGCTATGCGCCGTCACGACGCTTCCCGCACCTAACACGACGTTGCGCAGGTGCGCAGCCTCTCCGATCTTGCAGTCTCGGTCAATCAGACAACCCTCTACGATTGCGTCCTGCCCCACGGTCACTCCGGGCAGCAAGATGCTCGCCGACACCCTAGCGCCGCTCTCCACCCGGCACCCTTCGCCCAGCGCGCTGTAGTCGTCCACCGTCGCACCCTCGGCCACCAGCGACCTCGGCCCGATTGCGCAGCCAGGCTTCACGGTTGCTCCTACCCACTCCGCGCCTTCGCCCGCGTACACGCCGTCACGCTTTTCGCCTGCAGGGGGCATCGCGACGGTGACGGCGCCGCTCAGGATCGCGCGCGTGGCGGCGAGGAGTTGGGCCGGCCTGCCGACATCTGTCCAGTACCCGCCGGTGATGTGGCCCAGAACGAGCGCGCCGCTCGCGATCAGCGAAGGGAAGAACTCCCGCTCGATGTTGCATCGTCGCAGCGGGATGCTCTCCGCCACCTCGCCGCGAAACACGTACAGGCCTGCATTGATGTTGTCCGTGCCTTCTTGCTTCTCGCCTCTGTCCGCCGCTTTCTTCTGCTCCTGCGTCGGCTCCAAAAAAGCCTGCACGCGCCGCCGCTCATCGGTCGGCACAACGCCGTAAGGGTGCGGGCGCTGCACGGTGTACAGCGTTAGGGTGGCCGCAGCGCCAGACTCCTCATGGTCGCGGAGGATCGCCTGCAGGTCGAAGTCGTGCAGCACGTCGCCATTGAACACCACGCAATCCATGGTGGGCAGGCCCTCGATCGCATTACGCACGGCCCCGCCGGTGTCCATCGGCTCGGTCTCTTCTTTGTAGATCATGTGCACGCCGAAGTGGGAACCGTCGCCGAAGTGGGCCTCGATCTGATCGGCGAGATAATTGGTGGCGAAAACGATCTCTCTGATCCCCGCGGAGCGCAGAAGGCCGACCTGGTATTCCAGAAATGGCCGATTCGCTAGGGGCATCAAGGGTTTGGGTCGGGTGAGGGTGAGGGGGCGCAGCCTGGTGCCGAATCCACCGGCAATGATCACACCCCGATATCGTCCGTTGGCCATCCGCCGATTGTAGCACCTCGCCCCGATGTCACGTCCGCCTGAGCCGAGGGCTGCCCGATTGGCCTCTGAAGACGGGGGCAGACCCAGGCAATACAACGTGTTTATTTAGCCTAGCTAAGCATTCCGCCTCCTCGGCCTAGACTTTGCTCAAAGGTTCGGTTATGATGGGCGAGTTTGGCGCACCGCGCGAACAGTTTGCTGGTATTTGTACTCGCCCACCGACCAAAGGATGGTACTTTTGGCGTTCTATTTAGCTAACTATTGAGAGATCGCCAAGAGAAAGACCGGTTTCGCACCCGACAGGTTCGAAACCGATAGAAAGGTGGGACAATGAAGCACATACGTATTCTGATGATCGCGGCCGCCCTAGCCGTTGGTGGCGTAGTCCAGGCTCAGACGAAAGCCAGTTTTCTGCCGCTGGACAGTTTCAGCGACATCTTCGTGAGCCCAGGCGCTGGGACGTTCGAATACATCCTCAGCCTCGGGCCTAACCCGACCATCACCTACCTGGGGATCGACTACGACGTGGACCTCGTCTTCGGCTTCTGGGCCATCTCGGATTCGGGCGACCTGGCGGCCTCGGGAGTTGCGCAGAACGGTTGGTCGTACCACGAGAGCTCGTACGACCTCGCGGGATGGAAAGACCCTAGCAAGTCCGCTGCCGTGTACCCGAACGGCAGCCTCAGCTTCAGCTACACCGCAATCGACACGAGCAAGATCGATGATTTCGGGATGCACATCCGCGTCGTCGGTGCTCTGCCGGACGGAGCAAACACCGCTCACTTCCGGCTGGTGCCCGAACCCGGCAGCCTCGCTGCTATCCTCGTCGGACTGGGTTCGCTCGGTACGCTTCGCAGACTGCGCACTCGGCGCTAGGCCGGTCCGAGTCGCGAATACGATGTCGGTGGATCGGGGGCACAGCCCCCGGACCCACCGTTCCATCTATCGTCTTCTGGCCGCCGACCTTGCATGAAACTCCAAACCCTCTAGACGCGCCAGTGCCACCGTGTCGTCCAAAAGCGCCGATGCATCTTCATCCACTTTCAGCCAGGTCCGTGCTCGCAGGAACGTCATCACCGATAGGCCCGAGGAGTGCCTTGCCGAGCCACCGGTAGGCAGCACGTGGTTCGGTCCGGCTCCGTAATCCCCAACGGCTTCCGCGCTCGCGGCCCCGACGAACATCGTTCCGTATCGCTTGCAGGTTCGAACCGCCTCCGCCAGCGCAGGTCCCGCTACATGAAGGTGCAAGTGTTCGGGGGCTATCTGATCCGCAAGCCCCACGGCCTCCTCTATCGATTCGACAACGCACACGAAGCCGTTAGACAATGCTGACCGGGCGATGTCAGCCACGGGCGATCCGGCCAGATGTCCCGCCAGCGCTTCCTCCACACCTTTGATGAGCCCCGCGTCCAAGCTAATCAGGATCGCGCAGGCATCGGGGTCGTGCTCCGCTTGGGCTAGCAGGTCCAGCGCAACCGTCTCGGCGTCCGCATGCCCGTCAGCGATCACTACCAGCTCCGATGGCCCAGCCAGCATATCAATCGCCACCGACGAGGACACTAGGTGCTTTGCCGCGGTCACCCACTTGTTACCGGGCCCGACGATCACATCGCAGGCAGGCACACCGCCCGCTCCGAACGCGAGGGCCGCAACCGCCTGGGCGCCACCTACCGCCAGCAGACCGTCCGCGCCCGCTACCGCAGCGGCTGCCAGGGTGATAGGTGGTGGCTTCGGCGATGCCACCCACACATGCTCCACCCCCGCTACCCGCGCAGTGACCGCGGTCATCAGCACGGAGGAAGGCAAGGGGAAGCGCCCTCCGGGAGCGTAGCATCCGGCCGATTGCACCGGTATCCACCGATGTCCTGCGCGCCCCCCTTCGACCTGCGTATCCAGGTCGAGCAGGCATTTACGCTGCGCCTCGGCAAAGCGACGAATCCGCTCAGCCACACGCCGCAGAAGCGCGAAATCATCCTGTGAGATCGAGGCGAGTGCCCTCTCGAGGTCCTCCCGTGACAAGCTCAGCGGCTCCCCAGGAGCGATGTCGCCGAGACGCTCGGCATGCTCTCTGACCGCACTCTCGCCGTGCTGTCTCACATCCTCGACGATCCGCGCGGCATCGGTAATAGCCGCAGCGTCCAGCGCGCTCCTCTGCAGGGCTTCGACTTCCGATGGCTGTACCAAGCGAAGCAGTCGGCTCATGCATCCGCGTCCTTTCTCTCCCCGCCTCTCCGCGTCACGCGCAGCGCGCGCCTGTCGAGAACTCGCTCCACGTCTTCGAGCGACTTGCCGGAACGCACGAGCGCAACCAGCCAGAAGTAGAGCAGGTCCGCAGCCTCCTCCGCCACCTCGTCGGGTGTCTCGGCACTGGCAAGCTCCCCGGCCTCTTCTCGCAGCTTCGCATCGAGCAGCGACGGGTCGTCGAGCAGCCTTCGCGTGTACGAGCCCTCCGGCGCATCGGCGAGCCGCGAGCGGATAGTTGCCTCCAGCGCGCGCAGCCCCCAGTCCGGCCCCCAGCAAGTCCGTTCGCCCGTGTGACAGAACGGGCCCTGCTGCCGGACCACGAAGCGCACCGTGTCACGGTCGCAGTCCACGTCCACCCGCAGCAGTTCTTGCGTGTTCCCAGTGGTCGCACCCTTGACCCATAGCCCTCGCTTGCGTGAGTGGTACACGCCCGTCCTGGTGCGCACCGCATCCCGCAAGCTCTCGAGACTCGAGTAAGCCAGCCCAAGCGCGGTACCATGCTCGTCTACCACTACGGTAGGCCATAGGCCGTCCGGTCGGTCCGTGGTGAGCGGCGCAGCGATGGCATCCGCGAGGTCCATGGCACCGGTATAGAGTGCCATCCCCACCTGCGCGTCGGCTCCCATCCGGTCCAGCGCGGCGATGTCCAACGTGGTCGTCACCCCGCCTGCGATGGTCACCTTTGCTTCGCCCGCAGCCTCCACGATCTCCCTTGCCGTGTCCAGCGGCAGGCCCTGCATCCTCCCCTCGCGCTCCACGAAGGTGACGAGAAAGCCCCCGACCAGACCACTAAGCTCGCGAATACGTTCCAACACGGTCCGTCCGGTACCCTCTCGCCACCCCTTCACCACCACTTCGCCTTGGTGCGCATCCAGAGCGGCGATCACCCTCTCGGGTGGCAGCTTGGAGAGCACCTCTGGCGTTGCGGCTGTGCCGATCACCACTTTGCTCGCACCTTCGTCCAACCATCGCAGCGCCGTGTCCACATCCCGAATCCCGCCGCCCACGCGGCACCGCGCAGCCTTCAGCAGGCGACGGATCACCTCCGCATTCTCGCCCTGCCCGAGCGCCGCGTCGAGGTCCACCACCGCGATCTCCCCCGCCACCGAGAAACGCTCAGCTATCGGCAGAGGGTCGCCCGCTTCTAACGCGAGTTCGCGGCCACCAATGAGCTGCACCGCTTGCCCGCCCATCAAGTCTATCGAGGGGACAATCATAGTCTCACCCGAACGCCGGCCGCGGCCAGCTCCCGCTTCACATCGGCCACGGTCATGTCACCATCGTGAAAGATCGATGCCGCCAGCACCGCGTCCGCGCCGGCCCGAAGCGCCTCCACCAGGTGTTGCGACGTGTCGGCCCCGCCCGATGCGATCACCGGCACGTGCACGGCCTTCGATACGGCCGAGAGAAGCGCCAGGTCGTAGCCCGAGCGCGTACCGTCTCGATCCCAGCTGGTGAGCAGTATCTCCCCGGCGCCTAATGCCACCGCCTGCTTCGCCCACTCCACGGCGTCCATGCCCGTCCGGCGCGTTCCCGAGAGCACGACCACCTCCCAAGTGCCTCCGCCTCGCTCCGCCGCATCGAGAGCAAGCACTGAGCACTGACTGCCGAAACGGCTGGCGATCTCCTGCAGGATTCGCGGGTCGTTTACCGCCGCGGTGTTCACTGACACCTTGTCCGCGCCTGCCTCCAGCAGAGCCTCGACATCGGTCGTGGAGCGGATGCCTCCCCCCACAGTGAGCGGGATGCCAATCTTAGCGCGCACCCCTCGAACCGTCTCCACCGCCGTCTTACGGCCCTCTGGGGTGGCACTCACGTCCAGGATCACCAGCTCGTCCGCGCCCTGACGCTCGTACTCCTCCGCCAGGTCCTCGGGGGAGCCGGCATCGCGCAGTCCGGAGAACCGGATGCCCTTCACCACGCGCCCGTCGCGCACGTCCAAGCATGGGATGATCCGAGAGGTAAGCATGTGCTGTCGAGCATACCAGCCGAGGACGCGCAGGAGGCCGGGTCCCGGTCGGGGAACTTGCTTCGCATGAAAGCCATCCAGCCAACCTTCGGTCAGGTCATTACCGCGCAGGCAGCGATCAAGCCCGGAGTGTATCCACTCGGCGGCGACAAGGCGGGTCCGGCGCTCACCATCACCCTTTCCGATTCGTATCTCGACCTCTCCGGAGTCGCGCTCATCGGCGTACACCACGAGCCGCATCGCTTCAAGGGCGTGGGCATCTTGCTGAAGGGCTGCAAAGGCCTGCGTCTCAGCGGCGTCACCGTCCTCCGCTATCACCGAGGAATCGTCTTGGAGGATTGCGAGGACGTCACTCTCGTGGACTGCCACGCCGACCACAACGGCTGTCACCGCTTCTACAGCACGGAAGAGAAGTATGACAAGCGCGACTTCCTGGACATATTCGACTACAAAGTGTGGAGCAAATACGGTGCGGGAATCTATCTCTCGAAGTGCAAGCGCTGCACCATCCACCGCACCTCGGCGTGCAACCAACTGAACGGTATCATTCTGGATCAGTGCGATGAGTGCTTGGTGCAAGGGTGCGAGTGCACGGACAACCTCGGGTGGGGCGTGCGTCTCTACCGCAGTTCCTACAATCGAATCATAGGGAACGACCTCTCCCACTGTATCAGCGGCGAAACTCCATACTACAGCGTAGGCAACGACAGCACCGGTATCTGCATCTGTCACGCATGCCACTTCAATGTCATCGCCGACAACGACCTGCAATACGGGGGCGACGGCTTCTTCCTAACAGCCGACCTCGGCACCGAGCAGTCCAACGACAACCTGATCATCGGTAACGACGGGTCCTACTCCCCGCACAACGCCTTCGAGTCCACCTTCTGTTTGCGCAACCGTTTCTACGGCAACACGGCATCCCACTCGGGCTACGGATTCTGGATGGGCTTCTCGTGCGATAACCACGTGGTGGACAACGAAATCCTCGGAAACCGCCGTGCGGGCATCGCCATCGAACACGCAGAAGGCAACCTGATCGCTGGGAACGAGATCGGATACAACCGTGAGCAGGGAGTGTTGCTCATGCGCAGGAGGAAGGAAGGCCCGCCCTCGCGGCGCTACCGCATTGAGGCCAACCACTTCGAATGGAACGGTGTCGGTGTCGAGCTTTCGGAGAGCACGGAGATAACGCTCTACCGTAACACCTTCCTCGGTACCGGCAAGCCGTGGACGGAAGACAAGGGGTGCAAGCGCAATCAGTTCCGCGAGAACGACGTTCGCTGATACACTCACCTCAGAGCGTCCGATAGTGTGATGAACCGGCGTACCTACACCGTCGAGGCCTTCGTCGCGCATAGGCGGGACCTGGGCGAGACTGACAAGCTGTTAGTGCTGTTCTCACGGGAGATGGGGCGCATCTCGGCCATAGCACGCGGCGCCCGCAAGCCCGGAAGTCCACTGGCGGGTAGCACGGACGCACTCTGCTTTGCCAAGTACCATCTAGCTAAGGGCCGGCAGCTGGACTACGTGACGCAAGCACAGCCCCTCCGCACCTTCGCACATCTCCGCTCCGACCTACTACGGACGGCATGCGCGCTCGAGCTGGCCGAGATCGTGGAGAGAGCGATTGGGGACCATCAACCCAACGAGGCCGCCTACGATCTCGCGCTTCTTACGATGGAGATGCTGGACGGGGCCTCCGACCCCGCGGCGGTTTCCGCCTGGTCGGAGATCCATTTGATGGGAGTCCTCGGCTACCACCCTCGTCTCCACGACTGTGCTTCTTGTCACCGTCCCCTGCCGCCGCGAGCTGCATTCAGCGCAGCAGCGGGCGGCCTGCTGTGCCGAACATGCTCAGAAGGTCGCCGCGACGCACTAGGGCTGTCGGCTGCGGCCGTGGCCGAGCTACGCACCCTGGCTGCAGCCGACTCCCCACCGCCCGCCCTCGAAGCCTGCGGGGCCCTTCGCCGCGTGTACCGAACCGTTTGGCAGCACGTCTTGGACAGCGACCTTCGTTCCGCCAACTTTCTGGATGACCTACTCTCAGTAGGCTGAACAGGGTCCGAAGCTACTCGCCGCTAGGTACAATCCGCCAACCGATGCAGCAGCGCCTTCCCGACTGGCTCAAGATCCGGCTTCCGCGCATGGAAACGGTCCAGCAGGTGGAGCAGATGGTCCGTTCTGCACACCTCCACACCGTGTGCGAGAGCGCCCGTTGCCCGAACCTGCATGAATGCTGGTCGAAGAAGACTGCGACGTTCATGATACTGGGCGACATCTGCACTCGCTCCTGCGGCTTCTGCGCCATCAAAGTGGGCCGCCCACTCGCTCCCGACCCGGACGAGCCCAGGCGCGTGGCGGAAACCGCCAAGCAGATGGGTCTCCGTCACGTGGTCGTCACTTCGGTGGCCCGAGACGACCTGCCAGACGAAGGGGCGCAGCAGTTCGCAGATACCATCCGATCGCTTCACACGGCAATGCCCGACAGCATCGTCGAGGTGCTCACACCGGACTTCAAGGCAGCCGAGTGGCGGGTGCGCTTGGTCACAGACGCGGGTCCCGAAATCTTCAACCACAACGTGGAGACCGTGCCTCGTCTGCAGACGGTGGTGCGTCCGCAAGCCGGATTCGAGCGAAGTCTCGAGACTCTGCGAACCGCAAAGCGTCTCGCGCCGCACATCTATACCAAGTCCGGCATCATGCTGGGCCTCGGCGAGACGCATGCAGAAGTCGTGGACACGCTTCGCGCCCTTCGCTCCGCCGGTGTGGACGCCGTTACCATCGGCCAGTACCTCCGGCCTACCATGAACCATCTGCCGGTCGTGGAGTACGTCGAGCCGGCTCGCTTCAAGGAGTACGAGACAATCGGTGAGGAGATGGGCTTCGCGTTCGTGGCTTCGGGCCCGTTCGTGCGCAGTTCCTACAACGCGGCCGCGTTCTCCAAGAAGATGATGGCGGAGCGCATGTCGAAGACTGGGTAATAGCCCCATGTCTCGTTGGCTCAGCGTCATCCCGATCCTGATTGCGGGCGCACCCATCGTGTGCGCTCTCTGGTTCGCGTACGTGGTCATCCAGCGTGTGGTGGCGGGGACCGAAGCAGCGCTTTTACCGGCGGCGGTGCGCACCGTCGAAAGAGAATACGGTGTCGTGGTGCGCTATGCTGCAGCCGACTACGACCTGCGTAAAGGCACGCTCATCGCGACGGACGTAGCAGTTTCGGCTCGGGACGGTCACCCTCTCGCATTGGCGCCGGCACTCCGCGTGAAGTTCCCCGGCATAGACGTACCGCGCAGCTACGTCCGGGTCGAGGCCGATAGTGCACTGCTTCATGTGGTGCGCTTGGAGGATGGCTCCTTCGAACTTCAACGCCTGCTCGCCCGCCCCGAGAGGAAGCCGAGCGAGATGCCGTTGGACATTGCTCTTCGCGACGCCACCCTGCTCTATACCGACCGAGGCGACCGCGAACCCCGGCAGTTCGAAGTGCGAAACGTCACCGTCAACCTGCAGGCGCTCAGCGACGCCGGCCGGCTGAGTGCCAGGGGCCAGACCGACTCCACCGCAGACCTGTGGATCAACGCCGAGTGGGCAGCAGGGCGGGGGCGCCTGAGCGCCGCAGCCGATTCCTTGCGTGGCGCCGAGACACTGGCCGCGCTCCGCACGCAGGTGGGCGCCGAGGCAGTCGAGGACATCTTGCTCTCTGACGCGCAGGGCCCCGTGAAGCTTGCGCTGACGTGGGGTAAAGGAGAGACCGACTGGATCACGGCTGGCGATGTCGCCGCGCGACGAGTCTCCTACCGGGGGCACACCGCAAGCGCCGTTCGCGCTTCGTTTATCGCCATGCCCGGTGGTTGGTGCGCGCGGGGCATCCTTCGCGCAGCGGGCGGATCGGTCGCAGTCGCCGCGCACGTGCAGACCGATCGATCCGGCTCACTCGTGGATGCCTGGGTCTCCGGCTCGGGGTCGAGCGCGGAGCGGCTCTGGATGCTTGCCGGACGCCAGGGTCCCTCTCCGGTGCGAGGCAGTTTCGCGGGTGCCGTCAACATCCGAGGCAATCCCGCGTCACCGTCCGTGGTCGGGAGCTGGCGCGTAGCGAGCGCACAGGCGCAGGGTCGCCGAGTCACGGGGCTTACTGGAGAAGTGGTCTACACGGCTGACAGGACCCTCGCACTTCGGAACCTGAGTGGGTGGTGGCGAGGTTCCGAGGTGCTCGGAGAGGCGGTGGTGGACCTCCGGACGAACGAAGTCAAAGCCGCTGCCCACGTCGCCGGACTTGCACTCGAGAGCTTTGCAGAAACCGCTCAGCAGGGCCTCTCCGGTCTCGCCGACGTTTCGGCAGTAATCACGGGAGGCGGTGAGACCCTGCGTGTCGCCGCCAACGTCACCGCCTCTGCACTGCACCTAACCCGTGACTTGGGGGAGGGAACGGATTGGTCCGAGAACCTCGGCGTTGGCGAAGCACGCCTGACCTGGAGGGCAGGGCAGCTCAGAATGCCCCTCGGACGCATAGCTGGCCCTCTCGGCCTGCTGCAGTCCACGGGGTACTACACCGGCGATACGCGAGAACTGTCGTTTGACTACGACGTGGTGGGACTTCCACTCGAGGTTCTGCGCCCCGCGATGGCTGTCCGGGGCGCTGCCTACGCGTCGGGGTCCCTTACCGGCTTACCGGACGCACCTCGGGTAAGCGGGCGTGCCGAAGTGTACGGACCCGAGCTGGCGGGGTTCGATGCCGCACTCGTGGGCGGACAATTCGACTACTCGCGGGAGGTCCTGACCTTAGATGACGTGCAGCTTCGGCGCGGCGCGGCCCTCGTGGACATCGCTGGCGAAGTGGACTTTCGCCATCCCGACCTCGGTCCGCTTCTCGCGCTTCAGGTCTCCGGTGATCAGATCGAATCCGCCCAGGTATTGGAGGTACTGAACACGGACCTGCCGCTGCGCGGGTTGGCATCTGTGAACGCTCGTGTCTCCGGCCCGCTGTCCGACGTCGAAGTCGCCGGTTCTGCGCGTGTCGCAGAGGGCATGATCGACCGACTGCCCCTGGACGAGGCAAGGGCGGCTTTCGTGTACCGTAACGGAGACATACTGATTCCCCAGGGTGAGGCGCGCATCGGAGGCGGTTTGCTGAACGGCTCCGCACGGGTGGGTGCGGATACCATCGAAGCCCATTTCGACCTCGCAGGCGTGGACTTGGCTGCCGTCAACGGCTACCTCGATGCAACCACGCCGCTGTCTGGAACTGCCGATCTGACGGCCTCCTTCCAAGGCTCACTGTCGCAGCCCGACGTCACCATATCGGGCACCCTTGGCAGACCGGCGATAGTCGACTTGCAGTTCACATCGGGCGTGCTCGAAGCGAGATCGGAAGAAGGCGAGTGGAACGGGACGCTTCGACTAGTAGCTGAGAACCGAGCCGCCACTGTCGACCTCCACACGTACCGTCTAAGCGACCGATTCGTGGACGCAACCGGCCTCGTCACCCTCAGCCTGGATGACGCGCGAATCTTCGCGCGCCGCCTCGTGCCAGAGACTGACAGCGATACATGGAGGCGACTGAGCAAGCTCCACGGTCAGGCGCGTCTTCAGTTTGGAGTGCAGGGTGATGGAGAGCAGCCATCCTTCCCCTTCGACATCCGGATCGAAGATCTGATCGTGGGCACCCGCGAGGCCGGCTGGCTAGAAGCAAAGGGCACTGCGACAGGCAAATTGTACAACTTCGAAGCCATAAACTGGAACTCTTCGGTCGGGGCGCTGCATGGGTCTGGGAGCTTCGCATTGGGAGGAGACGTTCGTGGCTTCGTGGATGTCTCGAACCTCGACGCCGGCTTGCTCGCTGAACTCGACCCTGCCTACGCGGCAGTTCGGGGGCGGGTGGATGTGGCCGCGCAGGTATCCGGAGAATCCTCGCGACCTGATGTCGATCTCACCGTCGCCCTAACCGATTTCGGGACCGAGAAAGCGAGTCTGGACGCCGCGATGTTCTCACTCATCGAAGTCCGCGACGGCTCGATCCGCACCGACGGTGCGGTGTTGCAGAAGGAGGGTTACGTCGCCCGCCTCTCCGGTCAGGTTCCCTTCCGCTTCGATCCCCTCGGCATCCCCTCCGACGGTGAACTCCAAGCCAATTTGACCATCCCGGAGCAAGACCTCGCCGGTCTCCGTGTGTTCCTGCCCGCCCTCGACGTAGAGCGCACGAAAGGAAAGCTGTTCGGTGAACCCGTCGAAGGCTCTGACGAGAGGCCGATCCGGATTGCGCTCTCAGGCACTCTGGACAACCCGCGGGTCGAGGGTGCGGCCTACCTGAGCGGCGGAGAGATAGCGCTCCAAGGCTTCGAGGAAAGCTTGCATAACGTGACTGCTGAGGTCCGTCTCGAGGGTGACGAGGTGCGGCTCGAGAACCTGAAAGGCACGAGTGCGTCGGGGGGCGCTATCTCCGCGTGGGCCGTCGCGAGTTTAGATGCGGAGGCGGATGGCGAGCTGCGTGGCGAACTCAAGATGGACGCACTCCAGATCCGCTCTGCCGTGGGTCCGACGGCCGAACGTCTACGAATGACTCTCGACGGCTCGCTCGCGCTCGACGGTCGCCTGCGACGCCCCTCGGTCAATGGTTCCATCGGCATTTCGGACGCCTCGCTGCCTATTCCGGCCGGATGGGACGAATCGGCAACCGCGCCGAGACTCCCATTCGATGCGGACCTCGACATCGGCGTGGCCTTCGCACCGAGCACCGTTCTAACCACCTCGCGCATGGATGCCCGAGTGCAAGGGGTGGCCCGCTTGGAGCGAACGCTGAGTCTTCCGAAGGCCACCGCATCGCTTACTGCGCTGGACGGGCGCATCCGATTGCCCGCGAGTCGCCTCCGCATCGAACCCGGTAGCCGCTTCACCATTGCGTACGACGCACAGCGCGAGGGCCCCGCCATCGCTGTTGCCAACGTGGACATGCGTGCGCGCACTCAGATCATCGCCGCGGGCCCAGTCGGAATCCCGAACGAATACACGATCGATCTGCACATCACCGGCTCCCTACTCGAAGACGGAGGCCTTCGGATGAATGCTACGTCGTCTCCGCCCGACCTCACCGAGCAACGCATCCTAGCGTTGCTGGGCCACCAAGGCTTCCTCGATACCTTTGCCGGAGGCGACATCGAAAGCACTCTGCGCAACGAGTTGATGGACATCTTCGGAGCCACGGTTCTCCCGGCGTTCTTCGATGTCGTTGGGCCGGGCATCGCCGAGAGTGTCGGTCTCGAAGCCCTCGCCCTCACATACTCCCGCTTCGAGCCGCTCACGCTCAACGTGTCCAAGTCCCTGTTCGATGGCCTCTCGGCCTCGTACCGGCGTTCGCTCCAAGGGATTGAGCAGCGGTATCAGGTAAAGTTGATGTGGCGGCTGCCCATCCGCGAGCAGTTCCGGGGAACGTTCAACTTGGGCTGGTCGTACGACGAGCAGAGAGTTCATCGCTTGAGCCTAGAGTGGGGAACTCGGTTCTAGGCGATCTTCCTCTCCGTTCCGGCTATCTAATGGGGTGTTCGGTGTCGGCAGGTGTTAAATCCGACACGAGGTGCCTGTGGCCGGGTCTAATGCGTCAGTGGCCTGGAAACGGCTCGACACGGAGGAGCATTGCCCGCAGAGAAGGCGGACTTCGAGTCGCTCGTGGCCCTGTATGAGCAGCGCATCTTCAATGTCGTCTACCGGATGGTCGGCGACTACGATGAGGCAGCGGACCTTACGCAGGACGCGTTCGTTCGCGCTTATCGGGCATTCGAGAATTTTCGAGGAGACGCGCAGCCCTACACGTGGCTATACAGAATCGCGGTCAACCTGGTTCGAGATCATGCGGCCAAAAAGAAGCGTAAGCAGGCTGCCGAGATGTCGCTCGATGCCGGATTGGACGAGAGCCGCGGCAGTTGGGACTTGCCCGACCACGCACACGGCCCCGACCGAATCGTGGCGAGCGAAGAGCTTCGTGGACAGCTCGAGGCGGCTGTGCAAGCTCTGCCCGACGGCTATCGAGAGTGCGTTGTGTTGAGGGAGTTCGAGAACCTCTCGTATCAGCAGATCGCCGATGCATTGGGTATTACGGTCGAGGCGGTTAGGAGTCGTCTCGCCCGGGCAAGAGCGATGATCCGCCGGAGGATGGGTCCTTATCTATCGTGGTAAGGCATACAGGAGGAGCTATGGTCCGAGAAGGGATTCGTGGACTTGGTCTTGCAGCGGCACTGACAGGTGTGTTGGCTGCAGGGGCCCCAGTCCGAGCCATGGAGTGGTCCAATCCGCTGAGCGGAGCGCGATTCGAGGGCGACACAGCCTCGGCAACGCCCGGCGTGCTGCTCACGGCACCCGCTTGGCAGGCGCGTCCGAGAACCCACCCCCCCCAGGTGCAAGGGCAAAACGCGACAGCAGGCACCGTGACCGAAGTGGCCATCAACGGGTTGAAGAACATCGCCGAGGAGACCGTGCGGGTGGCCATGAAGCTGAAGGTCGGAGAGGAGTTTTCCGACACGCTCCTCCTTCAGGATGCCGCAGCGATCCAGGGCCTCGGCCTTTTTCAGAACGTGTTGCCCTACGCCGAGCCGACCCCCGGCGGCGTGCGAGTGGTCGTGGACTTGGTAGAGAATCCGGTCATCGAAAAACTCCGGTTCGTCGGCGACATCGTGGTGCCGGAAGAGGAACTGCGGAAGGTGATGACCTTGCAGCCGGGGCGCGTACTGAACGTTAACACCCTGCGGACCGACGCGGGCAACCTGCGGCGCTACTTAGATAGCAAGGGGTACTTCAGTCAGATCGAATCGGCAGAGTTCTCGGAATCTGACCCCGGCACCTTCGAGATCAAGATCGTCGTGATGCGCGTTGCCGGAGTGCGACTGGAGGGGCTGCGCGCAACCAAGGAAAAGGTCGTCAGGCGAGAGCTCCGTACCAAGCCGGGCGAGTTCTTCAACCTGGAGACTTGGCGGAAGGACATCCTCCGCGTTTACAACCTCGGCTTCTTCGACGCCGTAGATGCGCTCGATCCCGACGCGCCTACCATAGACACCGTGGAGCTCGGCCTCAAGTTCCAGGAGCGCCGAACTGGTTCCGTGAACCTCGGTATCAGCTACGCAGACAGGCAGAGCTTCGCCGGTTTTGTACAAGTAGAAGAGGCGAACTTGTTCGGTTCTGGCCAGTCCGCCTATCTGAAGCTGATGCGGGCAAACCGGGCAGGCCAAGTGGACATAGACGTCGGCTACTCCAACCCGTGGCTGGACTCGCGCCGAACCGGCATGAGCGTCAGCCTGTACGACAAACAGATCTACCGCTTCAGCCGCAACTTCTTCGGCGGCGAGACCGACCCGGACGCCACCGAGCGCTACGATGAGCGACGATCGGGCGGCGTGCTCACATTCAGCCGTCCGTTCGGTGAGGTGCTGACCGCATTTGCCTCGGCTCGTCTCGAGGGCGTCCGGACTAGCGACGTGCCAACCACCGATGAGGACAAGTTCATCCTTCAGGACGGCGACGTCTCCGCGCTAAGCCTGGGCGCCGTGCATAACACGAGAGACCTAGACATAGACCCTGCGTCTGGACATTACTATAAGAGCACCGTGGAGACGGGCATCTCCAACATCACCAAAGTCGCAGGGGCTGTGTCCGGTGAGGATGTGCTAGGAAGGAACGCCTTTACGAAGTTCCAAATTGATATGCGGTGGTACTACTCGGGACAGGGGAGGCGGTTACGCCCCGATGACACCAGGCATGTGTGGGCACTGCGTCTGTACGCAGGCACGCTGGTAGGCAAGATACCCTTCTTCGAGCAGTACTTCGCGGGCGGCGCCGATAGCGTTCGTGGCTACTCCGAGGACCGTTTCTGGGGTAACCACGTGGCGTTCGCCAACCTCGAGTATCGCATCCCTATCCAAAAAGGCATGTCGACCGTTGCCTTCGTAGACTACGGTAGTGCCTGGGGAGGATACGATACGGTGAACACATTCACGCAAAGCAGAACGTTCGACGGCAAGCTCGGTTATGGTATCGGCTTGCACTTCCGAACCCCGCTCGGCCCGATACGACTCGATCTGGCCATCAACGAGGACGGTAAGAGCAAGACGCACTTCATGATAGGTCACACGTTCTGACACGACACTAACTGGGAGGAGAACTCATATGAACAGCTTCGGAAAGGGTGCGATCTTCGGTGCCCTGATTGCGGTGGCCTTCATGAGCGTAGTGGCGTTTCAGGGGGCTGCCCCGAAGAACGGCTCCATCGACCTGGACAAGGTCGTGAGAGAGAGCAAGCTCGGCAAGGATGCAGAGGCGCAGTTCAACCGCGATACCCGCCTCCGCAACGAGCTGCTCCAGCACTTCGACGCCTTTCGCTGCTACGACGAGAACCAGCGAAAGGAAATTCGAGATCTTTGGCTCACTACAAATCGCACGGCGGAGCAGGAAAAGCGGCTCGACCTGCTCAAGACCCAAGGGCAGACCATGCAGAAGGAGCTCGCCGACCTGCAGATGAAGGCCGAGAAGGACCGCACGAAGGAGGAGAACGACCGCCTGCGCGAGCTGACCCGCCGAGCAATCGAGATGGACCGCAACTACCTGCCAATGCTCAACGACGAGCTACGCGCCGAGCTGCAGAACTGGCGGCAGAAGTCGCTGACCGACATTATCAACAAAGTGAAGGCGGCCGTGCAAAAGATCGGCAAGGAGCAGGGACTCTCGGTGGTTTTCGACGCTCAATACGCGCCCTATACGCCGACGGACATCTCCGACCTCGTGCTGAAGGAAATAGACAAGTAGGACTTCATGGCGTTCTCGCGTCTCAGAGCTGCGGCGCTCACCGCGTTCGCACTTGCCCTGGCAGGATGTGGCAAGCCGCCCGAGCCCACGGTCTACGTGAACCTCGACCGGGTCTGGGAGGTCAGGGCGTTCAAGCCTGAGGGCGCAGTTACTGCCCTCCACGAATTCCGTGTTCCACAGGAAAAGGTGGAACACAACGTTCGCAAGCAGTTCGTGCTCGAGCCTCTGACCACCACACCCGGCTTTCGAGAAGAACTCGAGGCCCGGCGGAAGCTGGCGCTGGACATCACTGCCCGTCTGAGGCTCGAGGTAGAACAGGAACTGCGTGATGCCGCATCCCTCCGAATCGCCCGGGACGTAGAGCGCAAAAAGGCAGACCTCGTGCAAGAGGCAGACGCGGAAGCCGGGGCTGCCTACGACCGACTGCGACTGCGGCTGAGGGAACTGGCAGAGGCGTACGCCGAACGCAAGGCGCGATTGCTGGTGCGTCGCGCTGTACTCTCTGCCGAGGGCGGCTCGAGCCCCCGCCCCGACTTAGTGCGCGAGGAACTGCGTACTGTCGTTGCAGAGCTCGAGCGACTTGACGCGGAGCAGGACGCCCAGGTGCGGTCGCTGCAGCAGGAAGCCGAAGCCACAGCCGCATCCGCCCGCAGAAATGTACAAGTTCTGGCGGACGAATATGCACAAAAACGGGTTCGAGAAGAACTCGTAGTCATAGAGCAGAAGCTGAGCGGGGAGTCTTTTGACCTTCGACTCGTCCTGCCGGATGCACCGCTAACCCCTGAGGTCTCGACGCTTCGGGAAGTGCTCGTGCTCGACGCCGTTCCCATCCCGGATCTTCCGGCTCGCCGAGGGGCTGACACTGCCGCTCGCTGGGCGGCCGGGGAGCGCGAGTCCCTCCTACGCCAAGCCCGCCTGTGGGCAAGGGCGAAAGGCTGGCGGCTGTCGGACACGCCGCGAGGTGCCCGGGACGTTACTGCCGACTTCCTGAAGGAGTTCGCACCATGATCTACCGCCTGCGTGACATCGCGGAGGCAGGGGGCGGCATCGTGGTCGGCGATCCCGATACGGAAGTGGCGGGAATCAGTTCGCCCGACCAAGCCTCGGAAACAGACCTCGTCTTCGCGGGCGACCCCGACTGGCTTGCACGCGCAGAGGACTCGGCTGCCGCCGCGATTCTCGCTCCGAAGGGTTCGAGTTCCCAGAAGCCTTTGGTGATCGTGGATGACGTGCGTACTGCCCTGCAGCAACTTCTACCGCTGTTCGAAGGCGACTTCCGGCCTCTGGTAGGTGTGCATCCTCTCGCCTTTGTCCATCCCAACGCCCACCTCGCAGAGAGCGTCCGCGTCGCGCCTTTCGCCTGTGTGATGGCCGATACACGGTTGGCAGAGGACGTCGTGCTACATCCCTTCGCCTACGTCGGAGAAGGTTGCTCGGTTGGGCCTGGCACGGAACTGTTTCCGCGTGCCACCCTGATGCCCGGAACTCGGGTGGGCAGTCGCTGCCGGCTCCACGCAGGCTGCGTCATCGGAGAAGCGGGGTTCGGCTACCGCTTCGAGGCCGGAACGCACCAACGCATTCCGCAGGTCGGGCATGTCGAGATTGGCGACGACTGCGACATAGGCGCCAACGTGACCGTGGACCGCGCTATGGTGGGTTTCACCGTCATCGGCCCTGGCACCAAGGTGGACAACCTGGTTCAGATTGGTCACAACGTTCGGATCGGCGCGAACTGCATCATCGTTTCCCAGACCGGCATCTCGGGTAGCAGCGAGTTGGCGGATGGGGTCGTCCTCGGTGGGCAGACAGGGGTATCCGACCACGTCCGCATCGGCCCGGGCGTTCGCACCGGTGGACAAACCGGGGTCGCAGCTTCCATCACCGAGCCTGGGGACTACTGGGGCACACCCGCGCGACCCCGCCGTGAGACGCTGCGCACGATGGCCGCCGCATCGAGGCTGCCGGAGATAATCAAAGAGCTGCGGGCGCTTCGAGCGCGTGTCGAGGAACTGGAGAAGCGCAGTGGGTGACCGCTGCACGATCGGTAAGTCCGTTGCCTGGCGTGGGACGGGTGTTCACACGGGCGAGACGTGCGCGGCAACCGTTCACCCAGGCGCGTCCGGTCTTCAGGTCACCTCTGGCAGCGGATTGCACCCGCTGCGCTCTGCCAACATCGTAGACGTTGCGCGATGTACGGGGCTGCGATTCGAAGACGGAACCATCCTGACCGTCGAGCACCTTCTCTCCGCGCTAAACGGTCTCGGCATCACCGATGCGGTGCTCGAAATCCATGGACCCGAAGTTCCGATCTTGGACGGTAGCGCACTACCCTTCGCCCAAGCTCTGCGAGAAGCCGGACTCGAGCGCTTGGGCGGGCAAGCATGTCCGCAGATCGAACCTGTGGAAGTGGTTACGGGCAGTTCCCGCGTTCGGGTCGAACCGGGTACGGGCTCGGTCGCAGTGTCCATCTCCTACGAACACGAAGCGATTGGCAGCCAGAGCCTATCCATCGCCCTCACGCCGGAAGTGTATCTACACGAGGTTGCCCCTGCAAGAACCTTCGGACTACTGGAGGATGCAGAGCGGCTCCGGGCGTTGGGCCAGGCTTTGGGCGCAAGCCTCGATAACACTCTGGTATTCTCCACGGACGGCCCGCTGACGCAGCCCCGATTTCCCGACGAGCCGGTGCGGCACAAAGTGTTGGACGTCATAGGCGATCTCACCCTGTCGGGGCATAGCATTTATGACCTGTCGGTGCGAGCGGAACGGCCCGGGCATGCCGTTAACGTAGAGGTCGCTAGGCGGCTCCGCGGCGGAGACAAAGGAAGGGAGGATGGGTATTGAAGACTGACATCGTTATGGACGTCGAGCAGATCCGCAGTCTGTTGCCGCATAGGTACCCACTGCTACTCGTGGATCGCATTCTGGAGCTCGAGCCCGGCAAGCGCGCCGTCGGGCTGAAGAACGTCACAGTTAACGAGGACTTCTTCAACGGCCACTTCCCAGGCCAAGCGATCATGCCCGGTGTGTTAGTATTGGAGGCGATGGCACAAGCGGGGGCCGTCATCATGCTGTCGCATCCAGAACATGCCAAGAAGCTCGCCGTGATCACAGGCTGCGAGAACGTCCGGTTCCGACGACCCGTGGTTCCGGGTGACACGCTCGTCACCGAAGTCAACCTGCTATGGTTCAAGCGTAACATCGGCAAGATCAGCATGGTAGGTAGGGTGAATGAGGAGATTGCTGCCGAGGGCGAACTGACTTTCGCGCTCACCGAGCGCAATGGGCCAGAGGAGGTTTAACAGGGAGTCGTGACGGACATCCACCCATCGGCAATCGTTCACCCCCGTGCCGAACTGGGGGAAGGGGTCAAGATCGGACCCTACTGCATCATCGAGGAGGACGTAGTCCTCGGCGATGGAACGTCGCTCGCCTCCAACGTCTACATCGGTCGCTGGACCATCCTCGGTAAATATAACGAAGTCTGGCCCGGTGCGGTTCTCGGCGGCCCCCCGCAGGATCGTAAGTATCGGGGCGAGCGCAGCTACCTTCGTATCGGCGACCAGAACGTGATACGCGAGTTCGTGACCCTTCACCGAGCTTCGGGTGAAGAGTGTGCCACGGTGGTAGGAGACGATAACTACCTCATGGCATATTGTCACCTCGGGCACAACGTGACTGTCGGTAACCAAGTCACCATGGCGAACGGTGTGGGTGTATCCGGGCATGTCACCATCGAGGACTTCGCGAACATCGGCGGACTGACCGGAGTGCACCAGTTCGTACGAATAGGCAAGGTGGCAATGGTAGGTGGTATGTCACGGATCGTGAGGGACGTGCCACCCTTTATGCTGACCGAAGGCAATCCTGCCAACGTGCGGGACATCAACGCGGTAGGCCTTCGCCGCTATGGCGCCACCCCGGACGCGCGCCTATCCCTGCACAAGGCCTGCAAACTGCTCTTCCGCTCCGAGATGGGTCTCAGCCATGCCATCGAGGTCGTACGTAGAGAGGTACCGCCCTGCGAGGAGTTGGACTACCTACTCCAGTTCGTGGATAGCGGAAGACAGGGTAGGTACGGGCGGCAGGACCAGCGGTAGTGTCCCACCCGCTCGTCTGGATCACGGCGGGCGAAGCCTCCGGAGACATGGTGGGCGCCCTGCTCTGCGCAAGGCTGAAAACGGCACGGCCCGACCTGCGAGTGGAAGCCGTGGGTGGACCGCGACTTCGCAACGCCGCCGACTTTCTGCTGGCCGACTCCTCCGACTGGGGGGCCATCGGAATCGTCCGCTCGCTCCCGAAGGTACCGCGAGTCTACGCTTCCTACCGTCGCCTTCTCAGGCAGGCGTCCGAGCGGGTGCCCGACCTCCACGTTCCTATAGACTTCGGTGCGTTCAACATCCCGCTCGCCCGCCGGCTCCGAGCTATCGGCGCCCGCGTGCTCTACTATATGCCGCCAGGCTCGTGGCGCAAGGACCGACAGGGCGCGGACCTGCCCGCAATCGCCGACGTGATCGCCACACCCTTCGAATGGTCTGCGCGCCTGCTGCAAGAGGCCGGGGCACGCGCCGAGTTCGTCGGCCACCCGCTGCGCGACCTTGCTCCGGCCCACACCGATGCGCCGCGAAAGCCGGTGCTGGCCCTCCTACCCGGCAGCCGCGACCACGAAGTCCGTGCCAACCTTCCGGTAATGGCGTCGGCGTGCGAACACCTCGCCCGTCAAGTCCCCGATCTGTATTTCGAAGTCGCCCCCGCTCTCACTGTCCGACCCGAGGCGATACGAAAGGCCTGGTCCGCAGTGACCCGGCTCCCACTAACACTCGCCCAGCACGGCCCGATCGAACTACTCAGTCGAGCCCGCGCGGCCATCGTGTGCTCGGGCAGCGCGACACTGGAGGCTGCCGTATGCCACTGCCCAATCGTGGTAATGTACCGAGGCGACTGGCTGATGCACCTCGAGTGGCGACTCCGAAAACCGCGTTTCGACTTCGTCGCTCTTCCATCCATCGTGCTGGGCAGGAAGCTGTGCCCCGAGCTGCTGCAGGCCCAAGCCGCACCCGAACGCATCGTTCAGGAGTGCATCCGGCTCCTGAATGACGGACCCGCCCGGCAAGCGCAGCTCGACGGATTCGAAGAGGTTGTCGCGCGCCTCGGACCTCCCGGTGCGACCGAGAGGACCGCCGAAATCGCCCTGTCCCTTCTGCCCGAAGCCGGGCATTCGGGTTGCTAGGCCAGGTTGCGATATGCTACCGTGAGGCTGAAGTGATGTCTGTCGAGCGTCGCGTCATCCGCATGGTGCTGGCCGAGTGGCGGCCGCTGGCCCTCGCCTTGCTCTGCACGGCGGGAGTTGCGGGGATCACCTTCGCCATCGCCAAACTAATCGAGCACTTCGTAGACCTCGCTACACATCAGGACATAGCGGGGCTGGACCGCCTGATGATCTTCGTGGCTGCGGTCGCCTTCGCCAACTTCCTCTTCGCGCGTGGGCAAATGTACTACATGGCGCTCGCCGCCCAGAGTATGACCAAGAAACTGCGCGCGCACATCTTCGAGCACCTGCAGCAGATGCCCATCTCCTACTTCCAGCGCAAGCATGCCGGGTCACTCCAGAGCACCATCACGAACGACGCAGTAGTGGTTGAGAACGGAATGCGGCTCGTGCGCGACTTCGTAAGCGCCCCGTTGATGTTGGTGGGCGGCTGCGTGTACCTGCTCATCCTGAACTGGCGGCTCGCTCTAGCCGCATTGGTCGCCATGCCGTTCATGCTCCTCATCGTGGTCAACCGGGGCCGAAAGGTCCGCCGCATCACACGAGAGCTTCAGGACCGAATCGGAGGCTTCGTCCACGTCCTAGAGGAGTCACTCCGCGGCGTCCGGGTGATCAAGGCCTTCGGCATGGAAAATCACCAGATCGAACGCTTCGACGATGCGAACGAGAGCGCCTTCCGCACCGCTATGTATGCACAGAAGAAGATATCCACCATCAAACCGATGCTGGAGCTCATCGGCACGGTCGGCATCGCCTTGGTGCTGTGGATCGGAGGGCGAGACGTCGCGCAAGGCGTGATGACGGGCGGCGAGCTGATGGGTTTCCTATTCGTCGCGCACCAGATGGTTACCGCGGCAGGTGGCGTCGGCAACATGAACGCCACGCGCGCCCAGGTTCTCGCCGCCGCAGACCGAATCTACCGGGAGGTGCTAGACGTCCAGAGCGACGTTCGCGACAAGCCCGATGCGAAGCCGCTACCACCCATTGCCGGGCATATCGAATTCGACAACGTATCGTTCCGCTATGCCGACGGCACACAGGCTCTGTCCAATGTCTCCTTCACCGTGAAGCCCGGTGAAACGGTAGCCATCGTCGGAGAAAGCGGTGCGGGCAAGAGCACTCTGGCCGACCTTCTGCTGCGCTTTTACGACCCCACCGAAGGCCGCATCTTCATCGACTCCTACGACCTGCGGGACATCACGGCACAGTCGCTGCGAGCACAGATCGGCGTCGTGCCCCAGTCCACGCTGCTCTTTTCCGGAACCATCGCAGACAACATCCGCATGGGTCGTCCGAATGCCACCGACCAGGAAGTCGAGCAGGCCGCAGAAGCCGCTCACCTGGCGGCGCACCTCTTTCGTGGCCGGACGAATGGCGCCGCGGAAGGGCTGCAGGCCAGCGCGACCGACCTCTCCGGGGGCGAGCGCCAGCGGGTCGCCATCGCTCGAGCCCTCGTGCGTAACCCACGCATCCTCCTGCTGGACGAGGCGACCTCGGCACTCGACTCCGTCTCGGAAAGGTCCATCCAAGAGGCGATCGAGAGCAATCGTCATCAGCGCACGCTGATCGTCATCGCCCATCGCCTTAGCACCGCAGCACGCGCCGATCGAATCGTCGTGCTGCGAGCCGGTCGTTTGGTGGAGGAGGGCAACCACTCGGAATTGCTGGCTCGAGACGGCGAGTATGCACGGCTCTACGCTGCATACGTGCACGGCACCCTAGAAGCCGTCCTTCCCGCAGACTGATGCTCCGTGCAGAGTCGCTGGCGTGCGGATACGCGAAGCGTCAAGTTGTCGCCGACGTCGGCCTGGAGCTACGACCTGGCGAGTTGCTTTCGCTGATCGGGCCGAATGGCGTGGGCAAGTCCACGCTGCTTCGCACCCTCACCGGCTATCTGCCTGCGCTGTCGGGTCGGGTGATGCTAGACGGCCGCTCCATCCACGCGATGAGCGCTGCGGAGAGGGGGCGTCTGATCGCCTACGTCCCCCAGAGCGAGCCCCCCGTGTTCGACTTTACCGTGCGCGAGGTGGTGCGGATGGGCCGAACGCCGCACGGTGATGAGGAACACGCCGGCCCCATCGTGGACGCCGCTCTGGACGCCCTCGACCTTATCGCTCTTAGAGATCGGCCCGTCACGCAGCTCAGCGGAGGCGAGCTGCAGAGGACGCTCATCGCGCGTGCCCTAGCCCAGGACACCCCGCTCATGCTGCTGGACGAGCCGACTGCACACCTGGACCTGGGCTACCAGGCACGAGCAATGTCTCTGCTGCGCACCTTGTGCGAACGAAGCAAACGCCCCGTGGGAGTGCTCTGCGTGCTGCAAGACCTCAACCTCGCATCCGAATTCTCGGACCGTGTCGCCCTCCTCGTGCCATCGGGAAGTCTGGTCGTCGGTTCACCAGAGGACATCCTGAGCGCACAGCGACTGCGCGACCTGTACGGCCCAGCAGTCACGCTCCTGGAGCGACCGGGTGCCCGGCCCGTCGTCGCCATCTCGCGACATGCGACCGGGGTCGGAGGCTGACTAATGGCACGTGTGCGCATCGTCTCGGCCGACATCACCACGCTGCAGGTTGACGCTATCGTCAACGCCGCCAACTCGTCGCTGCTGGGCGGAGGAGGCGTGGACGGTGCCATCCATCGCGCCGCTGGGCCCGAGCTGCTGACCGAGTGCTCCCGACTCGGAGGCTGCGAGACGGGGGACGCCAAGATAACGAGCGGCTACCGGCTGCCGGCGCGCTTCGTGATTCACGCGGTCGGTCCCGTGTGGAAGGGGGGAGGCCAAGGCGAGGACGATCTTTTGGCATCCTGCTATCGCCGCTCGCTGGAATTGGCGGTCGAGGCCGGAGCCCGTACCGTGGCGTTTCCCTCTATTAGCACCGGCGCGTACGGCTTCCCGCGTGACCGCGCGGCCCGAATCGCCTATCGCACCGTCACCGCCTTCCTGCAAGAGCATCCGGAGATCGAAGAGGTACTGCTGGTTTGCTTCGGTGAGAGCGCGAAGAAAGCATACGAGAGAGCCGTGGAGGACCTCCGGTGAGGCTCCTGATCACCGGCGCAGCGGGGATGCTGGGTTCCGAGTTGGCCGCACTCGCTCCAGATGCCCTCGCCACGAACAAGGCCGACCTGGACATCCTAGACGCGGATGCCGTGTCGGCAGCGCTCCACAACCATCGCCCCGAGTGGGTCGTCAACTGCGCCGCATTCACCCGCGTGGACGAATGCGAGGGAAACCGTGAGGCGTTCCGATTGAACGCGGAGGGCCCCGAAGTGCTGGCACGCTGCTGCCGGGGATCGGGCGCCCGGTTACTTCACGTCAGCACCGACTACGTGTTCGACGGGGAGAAGGACGCCCCGTACACCGAAGAAGACGAACCGAAGCCCCTCAACGACTACGGACGAGGCAAGCTGGAAGGCGAGCGCCGGGCAATGCACGCCTACCCCGAAGGCGCGACCATCGTAAGAACGGCGTGGATGTTCGGAGCCAAAGGTCCGTGCTTTCCAAAGACCATCCTGAACGCCGCCCGCCTGGGAGGGCCGCTGCGCGTAGTGGCCGACCAGACCGGCTCTCCCACCTCTGCATCGGACCTGGCAGAGGCAATCTTGCGCTTTCTCGCTCTCGGGCCGCCGCCCGGTCTGTTCCACATCGTGAACTCGGGTTCCGCCACGTGGCACGAGGTCGCGGTAGCCACGCTCTCTGCAGCGGGCATTCAAGCCGAGGTGGAGGCCATCGCAACGGCAGATTGGCCGACTCCCGCCCGTCGCCCTCGCTACAGTGTGCTGGATTGCAGCAAGGTGCATCGCCTGGGCCTTCCCCCTCTACGCCACTGGGGCGAGGCACTCGCGGAGTTCGTGCAGAGCCTACCGCCCGCTAGCTCGTAGGTCCGCCGCGGCTACCCGGCTTGGTGATCGGCACTCCCTCGCGGCACATGGGGCATTCGCTGGGAGCGTAGCTGGGAGCTTGCAGGGTGGCCAGCGCGTGCAACCGCGCCGGGAGATCCACCGGATGCTCGGTGCGCGAGAGCAGCACGGCGATCCCCATCAGCCTGGCGTGAGCGAGTATGGGCAGGCACTCCTGCAGCGACAGGCCAGTGGTAAGCACGTCGTCCACCAGAAGGGCTCGCGCTCCATCTGGGATCACCGCACCGCGCCGCAACTCCCTTCCGCCGGCACCGGTTCGCTCGAGGTATCTTGCCTGCACGCCCAGGGCCGCAGCAGCTTCGTAAGCCACCAGCGCCCCGCCGATGGTCGGCCCCACGACGAACTCGATCCCGAGATCGAGAAACGGCTGCACGAGCTGACGGCAGAGCGGGCGCAGCACCTCGGGCTGCTCCAGCAGGCGGAACTTCTCGAAGTACACCTCGCTGTGCAGGCCGGAGGAAAGCTCGAAGTGCCCGTGCAGCACAGCTCCAGCTTTCCTCAGTTCTTCCAGTACGTCCATCCTCCGCTCCTGCGGCAGAGTACCTCGTACCGCCGGCTCGACAGTTTCGCCGTCCCGGCGGTGCCACGGGATGACGTGCACGAGATTGCCTGGTGGTTCGGGGTCATGTTCGAGGTGGACCGTTTCCAGAAGGACTGAAACCAGAGGTGCCCCCGGCGAATGCACTCCCTAGTCGCATTTGGTGAATGTTCCCGCCGGGGGCACCTCTGGTTTCAGTCCCCTTGTTAGCGGGGCGGTCACTGCGACATCGGGAGAAGCCTAGTCGGCATCGAGCGAGAGAAGAAGGGGGGTTTCAGTCCCCTTGTTAGCGGGGCGGTCACTGCGACTTCGTCGGGTACGGCTACTTAGACCGCGTCGCCGGAGTGGCGTTTCAGTCCCCTTGTTAGCGGGGCGGTCACTGCGACGCGAAGCGTTTTCCCGGCACGGGTGGACGCCGAATGCAATCTGTTTCAGTCCCCTTGTTAGCGGGGCGGTCACTGCGACCCCTCCCTCGGCCCTCTCTAGGTTCAATTGTATCACCACATTTGGCGATCTGTCAACCTTTGAACCTGTGCGGGAGTCTCTCGGCACCCCAAAAAAGGGGTAGAGTCCCGCAATGTAGCTTGTCATACAATTTTCACTCCGGCAAAAAGGTGTTCGAAGCTTACATCTCACCCGGCAGCGGAACCCCCATCTCGCCCATCCCGCACCAACCGCGGTCCGAGCAGGGTCCCAAATGGGCAGTCGCATTGCAACAAAAATAATGTTTTTCGGCCGATTCTGCGGGACTCTCACTGCGGTTTGAACCTAAGACGGATCGGCCTCGAGAGTCCCGCAGTCAGAAAATCGGTCGATTCCTGTCGGATCGGGGCGAATCCCGCCCTCATTCGGACTGCCCCAGTGAATTACTGCTCGACTCTCTCTTGCGTTGCACTCTTTGGGACCCCGCCGCACCTCCGGATGTGGCGCAGCGCACCCACCCCTTTTGCGGCGCTAAGACAGGGAGCCGACGAATCGCGCAGAATTGGAAGTCGGGTGACACGTGCGTCGCCCAACCAGGTCCAAGCAATAGGGGGGACACGGAGGAACTCCACCGAATGCTTTGCTCCGCTCTAACTGTCGCGGTTCTGTGCCTCAGCCTGCAGGGCCAGCCGGATCCGTCCCGGCTGGTGCGCTCCTTCGCGGGTGTACCGTCGCCCGCACCGGGCTCCAACCCGTATCTGGCCGAGTCCAAGGCCGGCGACCGCATGGTGCTCGCAAGCACCGCCTCTGTGATCGCCGACATTCCCGCGCTGCGGGCGTTGGGAGTAGACCTCTTCGTTACCAAGATGGACACGCTCGGCACTCCGGAGACGCAGGAGGGCGTGTGGAACTGGTCACGCGCCTCCGCCGAGCGCGACGCGGTCGAGCAGGCCGGCGGTGCCTGGGGTCTGTCGGTGCACGCCGCCATCCCCAACGCCTGGCAACGCACCGGCTTCCTCCGCGACTTCCTCGTTTCTGCCGAGACCGGCCGCAGCGTTCCTGCGCTTTCGCCCTGGTCGCCCGCGTTGCGCACGTTCGCCGAGCACAACTGGTCGGCTGCGGCGGCACAGTTCGGCTCGCCGCCGGTTGCCATCGTCGGGGTCCACGGCCAGTTCGGTGACGCCGGGCTGCTGGTGGGCATGCAAGGCTTGTCGGACGACCTTCGGACGCAGTGGGCCAACACCGTGGGAAGCATCGTCGAGACTCCATCCTTCTGGTGCGCCGACGATCACGCTCGCGAGGCGTTCAGCCGCGCCATGCTGACCAAGTATGGTGGGCTCGAGGAGCTGAACGAGGCCTGGAATGCAGACATCGAGACCTCGTCGCCCCTTCCGCTTCCACTCGGCCCTGAGTTCGGCTACGTGGCCCGGCTGGACTTCGTGCGCTGGTATCTCGACGGCATAACGGCCATGAGCGGCAGCTTAATGGATGTTGCCCGCGAAGCCTGCCCGAACAGTCTCCTTCTGCTACCCGTCGGCCCGCCCGACAACTCGCCGAAGATCGGCGCGGACATCACTGCGCTGTTCAAGGAGGCGGCAAAGCGCAAAGCCGTCGTTCTGCTTACCGTCGGTGGCTACCACGCCTTTGCGCGAAACCACGCTCTCACCCTCGGTTTGGCTCGGGCTGCCGCCAAGCACTACCATGTGCCCATCTGGCTGCAGTCCGCGGCCCCCTCGGATGCCAAGGGGTTCTCGCAGCGCCTTGCAGAAGCGGTCTGCATCGGCGCCTCGGGGTATCTCGATTGGCACGAGAACTGGAGCCGCCATGGCGACGCCGCGCTGCAGCTAAGCCGTTACCTGACCGTGGCGATCCCAAAGACCGATGTCGCGGTTTTGTACCCCTCTACCACGCAGTATCTCCGCCCGGACCAGTCCGCTCCGTCGCTGTATCTGCAAGGGGCCACTCTGCTTCGCGACTATGCCGATTTCGACGTTTTGGACGAGCGATTGATCCAGGAAGGCGCCCTGTCCAAGTACCGAGTGGCGATCTTGTTCGAGGGTCCCGTGTGGGATGCCGCCACGCTCTCGAGCTTGGAACGCTGGCTGAAGGAGGGCGGCGTGCTGCTCGCCTACGACTTCGGTAAGATGGCTACACCCGATGGCTCCACGGAGGCGTTCGCAGCGTTGTTCCCACAGGCGGCCACCGCCTCACCCGCCGCGCTGAAGGACGTGTACGAAGGCAAGACGCCGGACGTGTACGAGGTGGACGTAACCGACCCGAAGCAAGATTGGCTGCTGGAAGGCGACTGGTACCCGCCGGAACGTGCCGGCGACTTGCCCATTCGCTATGCCGGAGCAAACGTCTCGGTCCGACTGCCCATGAAGGAAGGGCAGGACTACTCCGTGACGATCCGTTGTTGGGTGCCGGCGGAGGCAGAGGGCTACGAGCGTCGCGTGTTTTTCGAGGGCCGTCTGCTTGGGAAACTCCCGCGCTCCGGCGAAGTGGCCTACCGTTTCGTCATCCCGTCTGCCTGGGTGACCCGCCCCGTCTGCAGGCTGTCCATTCAGTCCGACACCTGGCGTTTCGGAGAGCACCTCGCAGACTCCGAAGATCTTCGCGACATCGGTTTGGGAGTGCGGCGTGTGGTGATTCGTCGGGCCGATTCGTCGAGTGCCCCGGAGCCTTTGGTGGGTCGTTTCCGGTCCAGCGTCGAGGCGTCACAGGTCCGTGATCTTTGGTCGGCCGAGGTGGGCGATGGGCTTAGCGTGTTCTTTCCGGCTACCAGGGTGCGCATGTCCGACTATCTCGAAGTTGCTCGAATGTTGATCTACCGGCTTTCCGAGGTGGACCCGAAGCGTGAGGATGCCCTGGAGATTGACAACCGCCGTGACGGCGTGTACACCACCATGCTCTCGGACAAACTGGTGTTTTACAACACGTCATCGGCGCCCAGCACCCGAACCGTGCGCACGCCCGACGCGACCGAGTCGAGGACGGTGACTGTGCAGCCCGGGGGGACCTCTGCTACGCCCCTCGGCCCGAACACCGACGAGTTCCTGCTGCAGTGTGAGAAGTTCCTCGATCCAGGGCGCGCCGAGACCATTGCTCGCCCCGATTGCAGCCCCGGTTCTGGAGTGACCGCGCTCGTCGTTCCGGCCGACGCGCCGATCACCACGCGCTTCGAGATCAAGGCAGCGGGTAGCTACTCGCTGTTCATCCGCACGTTGCGCGGCCCCGACCTGATCACTCCGACGGTGTTGCTCAACGACCAGGTGGTTGCGCAGCCCGGACAGGGGACGCGAGAAGGCGATGTCATCAGTCTCGGCGAGGTTCGGCTGGGAGAGGGCGTGCACACGTTGACGTTGCAGGACGGCGCGGCATTCACTGCCGATTTCGTCATCGTCTCCTCCTTGCCCAACTTGAAAGGGTATCGTTTCGCCACGAAATGAGACTTCTAGGAGCGGCCCTACTCGCTTACATCCCACTCGCGTGTTTTGCAGCCGACGAAGCCAGGGTGCTGGCCGTCGCCACCGACGTTCTGGCATGCGAGCGCCTAGCCCGAGCCGTGGAGCCCTACGGGATCCGCATCGCGGTCGTCGAAGCCAGAGCGGAAACGCTCGAAGCGTTAGCTGCCGACGGCTCGGACCTTCGGAGTCAGTACGATGCGGTCTTCCTGCAGCAAGGCCGCGACCTCGCCAAGCGGCTCGGCAACTTCGATGCGATGTTGTGCGACGCGATGGCCGAGGGATTGGGGCTGGTAGTGGAGGGGGGGCCAGAAGGGTACGCGGACGCCGGGCTCCAGTCCGCGCATCTCGCCCGATGGCTGCCGGTAATCGCCGTCGCACCGGGTCCGACAGGGACGCGAACCGGAAGGGCTGACAGACCTACGGTTCAAGACGAGCATAGCGGGCTGTTGCGCTTCCTGGGGTGGGCTTCAGCCCCTACCGTCGGCTCCTACAACCTGTTGGAAGCCAGGCGCGATGCGAAGGTGCACCTCGCTGCGGACGTGTTCCCGCTGCTCGTCACGTGGCGAGTGGGCGATGCGAACATTGTCGCCTTCGCCGGGGGGCTGACCGGGACGTGGGCCGAGCGTTGGAACGGTTGGTCCTCTTTCGATGCGTTTCGCGCCCGACTCTTTCGTTTCGCAGCAGGAACCGACGAGCAGGCACTTAAGTCCATAATGCCGGTCAGGTCCAGCGGAGCGGAATAAGGCAAAATGGCAAGGAGAACTCCCTCGACGGAAAGCAGGTACTACTTCAACGAGTACAGGCACTTCCCCATCGAGAAGCTGTTCATCCCGATATTGATTGGGGCGGTGCTCGTCGGCCTGTATTTCGTCGTGAAGATGGTCATGCGATCGCAGGGTCCCGCCGCGGCTGCCGAGAAGATCATGTTCGCACTCCAGACCGAGAACCCTCGCGATCTGGCCTACTACATCAACTTCACGGAAGACGAAGATCGCCGCCTCGACTTCGGCGGCGGCATCGAGATGTACGGCAAGCAAATCATCGAAGAGCTGAAGCGGCGTGGCTACCAGGTGATCGCGTACGAAGTTAAGGAGTCCCCCGTTCAGAACAATCGCTCGACCGTTCCGATAGCGGTGCGGGTGAGGGCGCTCAAGGACGGGTCGGAGGCCACTGCCAATATCCAGCTACCCCTAGAGTTCACGGGCGGGAGGTGGCGCTACACCACCGCCGACATGCGTCGAGCGCTCGGTCTCAGTCCAGAGTGGTGACCCTTCTTACGGGTTCACAGTCACCGAGATCGTCGTCTGGAAGGGCTTTTTCACTCCGTACGCGTCGGCGATGGTCAGAGTGACCGTGTAGTCGCCCGGCACGCGGAACCGGTGATATACGGCAGGGCCTTCCGTTTCCATCTGCACGCCGTCTCTGTCGTCCCAGTCCCAGTAGAACAAGAGCGGGGTCACCCCTGCTTGCCCCACTGCGAGAAAGGCGGGTTCGTCGTCCCTCGCGAGGTTGGTGTTCATGGACAGGATCTCCCCCGAGATGGGGGTTGCATCGTTGATCGCCGTGATCTCGCCCACATAGAACGTGGTCGGCGCATCCGCGAAGAAGCGGAAGCCATTGATACGCCCGTTAGTGCGGTCGAAGCCCGGGATTTTGGCAATCGGCAGCGCATAGCCATGCCATCCGGATTGTGCGTGGTAGTGACGGTATACGCGGAAGAACACCTCGGACAACTTACCGTCATCGGTCGAGATGAGCACACGCAGATTCCGAACGCTGATGGGGGTTGCGTCCCCCGTACCGATCTGGCCGCTACCGCGGACGCTCCCGCCTGAAGGCCCGGGTCCCGGAGGCCCGCCCTTCGTCGGTCCACCTCCCATCGGCCCGCCGACCGTGGGGCCCACACCTCCGCCGGTGCCGTAGCCTCCGCCCGTGGCAGCTTCCGGCAGGTACACGTAAAACACCATGAGGTTGTTCGGGTCCGCAGCGAGGCTTTTTACGTCCACCGGCCTGTCCAGCGCGATCTGTCCTCCGCTGAAGTACCCGCGGGTCGTAACCTTGATGGAATGCCCTCCCGTGCGGGCAATCTCCTTCGACTCGACGGCGGCACCGGCCCCCCAAGGACCGAACGTATAGCCGTTCTCTGCCCCAGCTCCGCCGCCATAGATCGTCACCGCGCCGAAGGCGCTCGCCGCGAGCATAGCCGCAACCATCGTCGTTCCTACTCCGAACAACCTCGTCATCTGCCGTACCTCCTTCTGGTACCCATCGTCGGGAGAGACGCTCAGCCCCTCCACTGAAGCCTTTCGATGCTCGATGCCCTACCGGTCTCGTCTTCGATCTCCAAGACGACCGCGCACACCACCGGTTCCGAGTTAGCCACCTCGAAGCGAGCGGGCATCTGCGTAGTGAACTTGCGCAACACGGTGTCTTTGTCCATCCCTATTACGGAATCCTGCGGGCCGCACATCCCCACATCGGTGATGTAGGCCGTCCCTCCCGGCAATACTCGCTCATCGGCGGTCTGCACGTGCGTGTGCGTGCCCACGACGGCGGACACGCGGCCGTCTACGTACCAGCCGAAGGCCTGCTTCTCGGAGGAAGTCTCTGCGTGGAAGTCCACCAGCACGCATCGGGCGCTCACTTGCTGAAGCAGGCTGTCCACACACCGGAACGGATCGTCGTAGTCCCCGACGAACACGCGCCCGCACAGGTTGAGGACGGCTAACGGTTGCCTACCCGCCGGATACTCCCCCATCCCTCGACCGGGAACGCCCGGTGGCATGTTGGCGGGGCGGAGAATGCAGGGCTCGCTGTCCAGGTAATCGTAGACTTCGCGCTTTTGCCACGCATGGTTGCCGAGGGTCATCACGCGGATTCCTAGCCCGAAGATGTCGCGTGCGATGGATGCCGTGATTCCGATCCCACCGGCTGCGTTTTCCCCGTTCGCTATCACGATGTCGGGCCGGAAGCGTTCAGTCCAATCGCGAATCACCGAGGCGACGCCACGCCGCCCCGGTCTGCCCACGATGTCTCCGAAGAACAGAACGCGCAAGTGCCACTCCAGCCTTGTCGGTGGTCGAGAGGCTAGATTGTAGCACTGTCGTCTACTGCTCCTCCCCGAACACGCGCTCCGCCGCATCCCGCGCCACGTCTTCCGGAAAACCCCGTCGCGCCAGCGCGGCGAATGCCCGGGGCAAGTCGCGCTTCCCAGTAGAACGGAATTTGTGCGTCAGCCAGGCAACTGCAGTAGCCACCTCTTTCTCTGGTGACAGTTCCCGTTGGATCGCGCGATCGATCGCGCTTTCCGAGTAGCCTGCCTGCTCCAGCCGGATGCGGATGCGGAGACTGCCGTAGCCCCGCCGTAAGCCGTCGCCAATCAAATTCTCGATATCCCGACTTTCGTTCACGAAGCCACTTTCGGCGAGGCTGGCCACCGCCTTCGCCGCAGCCGCATGGTCGCAGCCCTCCGCCGCCAGGCGCGCGACGAGCGCCGACTTGGAGTACGGCCCCCGCAGCAACAGGCGACCTGCCCGACTCATCGCCTCTTTGTATGCTTCGTCAGCCGCCTCGGACTCGCTCATTCAATCTCGACCACCGCGGTGCGCTCTGCGGGCAGGCTCGCGCCTTCCTTCATCTTCGCGCGCACTGCCGCGTCGATCTCGTCGGCCAACTGCGGGTTGTTGTCGAGGAACGCCCTCGCGTTGTCGCGCCCCTGGCCGAGTCGCAGATCCCCGAAGTTGTAGTAGGTGCCGGTCTTGCTGATCACGCCCGTTGCGAGGCCTACGTCAATGATGTCCCCAGTGCGCGAGATGCCCTGGCCGAAGATCATGTCCACCTCCGCCGTGCGAAACGGAGGCGCAACTTTGTTCTTCACGACCTTGATTTTGGTCCGCGCTCCGTACTGATCGGTTCCGCGCTTCAGCATCTCGCCGCGTCGCACCTCCAGGCGAACCGAGGCCCAGAACTTCAGCGCCCTCCCTCCCGGCGTTATCTCGGGGTTGCCGTACATTACGCCGATCTTCTCGCGGAGCTGGTTGATGAAAATCGCTGCGGTGTTCGACTTATGAACGCTGCCGCCCAACTTGCGGAGCGCCTGAGACATCAAACGCGCCTGCACGCCGACGAACGTGTCGCCCATCTCCCCCTCAATCTCCGCTTTGGGCACCAGGGCGGCAACGGAGTCCAAAACGACAACGTCCACCGCACCGCTGCGCACCACCGCATCCATAATCTCCAGGGCCTCTTCACCCGTCGCGGGTTGTGCAATGTAGAGGCTCTCTACGTCTACGCCCAGCCTGCGCGCGTATTCCACGTCCAGTGCGTGTTCGGCGTCCACGAAGAGCGCCAATCCGCCGGCCTTCTGCGCTTCTGCCACGATGTGCAGTGCGAGGGTGGTCTTGCCCGAACTCTCCGTTCCGTACAGCTCGGTGATGCGCCCGCGCGGCACGCCGCCGACTCCGATCGCCAGGTCCACCGAGAGCGACCCAGTGGAGATGGCCGACACCTCCGGCAGTTTTCCTTGTCCGAGCTGCATCACGGCGCCGCGACCGAAGTTCTTCTCGATCTGCGACAGCGCAACTTCGAGCGCGCGTGCCTTCTCCTTGCTTAGCTCATCGGTCATCGTCATTCCCTCATTCCTTTCCCAGCGCGAAGCGCGCCAGCGCCGTGTACTTCGATCCGCCCGGGCCCAACCGACTTTCCATCAGCACGAAGCTCTCGCCCGAAGAAAGCCCGATGCCGCGCAACGGACTCGCCTCGAAGGCTTCGGCAACTCCCCGTACCGGCTCCTTCACCCGTCCCACGGTGACGTGCGCGCGGAAAGGCTTGGGCTCCCTATGGATGCCAATCGAGTGTAGACGAAATTCTACCATTTCTGCAAGTCCGGCGACCTGCTGCTCCTGCTCCGGCGAACAGCCAGCCCACAGCACTCGCGGACGCTTGGCATCCGGGAACGCGCCCCAACGGCTCGGCTCGAAGGGGCAGGCTCCGTAGGAAATGCTCTCCACAGCCTGCCGCACCTCTGCGACCCGATCCTCGCTCAACTCGCCCAAGAATCTCAGGGTGATGTGAAGGTTCTCGGGCACTACCCACCCGACGCGTCCCCCGCTGATGCGGGACTGCAGCTCCAACACCCGTTTGGCGAGATGTTCCCTCGGCTCTCGGTCCATCTCCAGCGCCAGAAAGACCCTCATCGCGCCTCCAACAGCTTGGCGCGCAAGAGGGTTAGTGCAGCCTGCCGTGACCGCCGTCGCACGTCCTCCCGTCCCCCGAGGAAACGGTGCCTCACCACGTCTACTCCCACCGGCCCGGCGATGCCGATGAACACCAGACCGACCGGCTTCTCGTCCGTCCCGCCGGTGGGCCCCGCGATCCCCGTTATGGAAAGCGCCCAAGTGGCGCCCGTCGCAGCGCGCGCGCCACTTGCCATCGCGCGTGCACACTCCTCGCTCACCGCACCGTGTCGCTGCAACACCTCTTCCGGGGCCCCGAGCAGCTTCTGCTTGAGATCGTTCGAGTAAGTGATGAAGCCACCGAGGAACACGTCGCTGCTTCCCGGGACCTCGGTGATGGCCGCTCCGAGACCCCCGCCCGTACAGCTCTCGGCACATGCAAGCGTCTCGTTGCGTTCTCGCAGGATCCCAATCACGGCTTCCTGCAGCGTCGTCTCGTCCACCCCGTACACTGCATCGCCGAGGATCGCTCGCAGCTCGTGCTCGGCGTGGTCCAGCAGTCGTTCAATCTCCTCGGAGTCGTTGCTTCGCGCAGTGATGCGAAGATGCACCTCACCCAGGTGGGCCAAGGGGGCGATCGTAGGGTTCTCGCTTTTCAGCAGCGGCCTCACCATCTCCTCGACGACGCTCTCACCGATGCCGACGACTCGCACGACACGCGACACGATGCGCACCCCAGCGCTCAGACGGCTGAGCCGAGGCAGCACGTGGTTCTCCAGCATCGGGCCGAACTCGCCGCGCGGCCCGGGCATCGCGATGGCGATCTTGCCCTCGCGCTCCAGCCACAGGCCGGGGGCGGTGCCATTGGGGTTGGGGATCGCCTCTGCGCCCTCCGGCTTCATCGCTTGACGAAGCTGCGAGTCCACCCATCGCAGCCCTCGAGCTTCGAACAAAGTGCGGAGCCCCTGCTCGATAGTCGGGTCGTGCACGAGCGGCGCGCCGAACGCCGCTGCGATACCCTCGCGGGTCAGATCGTCTTCGGTCGGCCCAAGTCCTCCAATAGTGATAACGACGTCTGCCCTCGAACGCGCAAGCCGAAGCGCATCGGTTACCCGCTGCAAATTATCACCGACGGTCTGCCGGTGCGTACATCCGACGCCGATCTCGGCCAGCCTCCGACCGAGTACCGGCGCATGCGCATCCACGATCTGCCCGAGCAATAGCTCCGTGCCGACCGACACGATTTCGGCATTCATCGGCTACTCGATCCCCAGCGTCGCCGCTACGCCGCGCATCGCGTCCAAGCAGTTCTGAACGTGTTCTTCGAAGGGGATCCCCAGCTCCTCCGCCCCCTGCAACATTTCCTCTCGGCTCACAGCAGCCGCAAAGCTCTTGTCCTTCATCTTCTTCTTGACGCTGGAAACTTCGACTTCCGTGATACTGCGCGAGGGCCGCACGTACGTGACCGCCAAGATGAACCCCGACAACTCGTCCACGGCGAACAGGCAGCGTTCCATCAGGCTTTCGCGCTGGATTCCCGTGCGCTCGGCGGCGTGCGATCCGATGGCTCGGATGATCTCGGGCGGCCAGCCTTCGTCCTTCAGGATGCTCATTCCGACCAGAGGGTGTTCCTCGGCGGTGGGGTGCTTTTCGTAATCGAAGTCGTGCAGCAGGCCGACGATGCCCCACACCTCCGGGTCCTCACCGTACTTGGCGGCGTAGTGGCGCATGCAGGCCTCCACCGCGAGCATGTGCTTGCGCAGGCTCTCGGTTTCGGTGTGGCGGCACATCAGATCCCAGGCCTCTTGCCTCGTCTTCATAGGGTGGATTGTACTCCGGTACACTTACCGAGCAATGCGCACGCCGATACTCTGTTACCACAAGGTCGGCGAACCTCACGAGCGATTCCTCAACGTGAGCGTGCGGGACTTCCGCAGGCAGGTCGCCTTCCTCGCGCGCCGCTACCGACTGATACCCCTCCGAGATCTGTATGCAGCCGAGGGGCGGTGCGTGGTGCTCACGTTCGACGATGCGTATGTGTGCTCCACGGAGCCGCTGCTGCAGGCCGCCAAAGACCACGATGCCACGGGCACGGTGTTTCCTGTCACCGCGTTCGTGGGAGATATGAGTCGGTGGGATGGAGAGAACGCGCGCCAACTCGCCGACTGGGATTCACTGACTCGCCTCCGCGATGCCGGGTACGAGATCGGCAACCACACCCACACCCACGCCGACCTTTCCGCACCCATCCCCTCGGTGTGCGGGTCGGAGAGAACCGCAGGTGAACGCCCAGCGCCCGGACCCGTCATGCTGAGCCCGTCGAAGCATGACGTCGCCGACCGCCTCGCTCGCGCCGATAGCCGAGAGCGCGCGGCAACCGAGAGCATGCTTCGACAGGCTCAGCATGACGAAACGGGGTGTCGGCACGACATGTCGGGGGCGCAGCGTGAGACGGCTAGGTCCGCGGCCGAGGAGATGGGGTTCGACGAGCCGAGAGACGGTGAGAGCGGGATCTGGGCCGAGATCGCCGCGGCGGAGGAGGAGTTGGTTCGGTGCATCGGTGTGCGACCAAAGACCTTCGCCTACCCCTTCGGCCGTTACGGAGAGGTGGCGGTACGCGCCGTGCGTGCAAGGGGATACCTCGCTGCCGTCACCGTCCGATTCGGCATCGCGGGCGACCGGCACGACCCCCACATCCTGCCACGCATTCTGATCAGCTACTCCGACGGCCTCGCCGGCCTGTTGTACAAGCTTTACATCCGCCCGCTGTTACAGGGCAGGAGGTAAATGACAATAGCACACGTCATCGACGTCCGCACACGCGGCAACACCGACATCGTGGACATCACGCCGCAGCTCTTGCAGGCCGTGAGGGAGAGTGGGGTCAAGGAAGGTATCGTGTGCGCAGCAGTCGTCGGTTCCACCGCCTCGCTCACCACCGTGGAGTTCGAGCCGGGGCTCGTCGCCGACCTGCAGCGTGCGTTCGAGCAACTCGCCCCGAAAGACGTGGTCTACGCAGGGTTGTTAAGACTTAAGCCCTAGTCCCCCCCCCCGGCGAAATCCTGACAGCGGTCAGGAGTCGTGATACAATACCGTCGCATACTAATCCGTGCGAGTGGTGGCCATGTTTAGTTTCATCACTTGGTCTATTGGCCCAGAGAAGGGCACGATGGACGAAGCGGCTCTCACCGTGGCCGCTCGGCGGAGCTCGAGGCTCAGG
>JABRVX010000007.1 GCA_039961735.1 Fimbriimonadia bacterium | reverse complement strand
CCCATAGGTCGGGTGAGGATTGAAACGTGTGTTCGTGCTGGTTGCCGCGCGGAGCAACCACGTGTAGCACCCGGCCCATAGGTCGGGTGAGGATTGAAACGCCTCTAGTATCGAGGCCGGGCCCTAACAGTCCCGAGGTAGCACCCGGCCCATAGGTCGGGTGAGGATTGAAACATCGTGCCGGAGATCATCCCCCATCCGCGCTGAAGTAGCACCCGGCCCATAGGTCGGGTGAGGATTGAAACATGTCATGCATGACCCGTGCACAGCTCGAGCCAGTGTAGCACCCGGCCCATAGGTCGGGTGAGGATTGAAACTGGCTCCAATTTTGGGAGAACGAGTAGATTGTATCCGTAGCACCCGGCCCATAGGTCGGGTGAGGATTGAAACCGAGAGGAAGCGGGTATCCATGTGCAGGCTATCGCGTAGCACCCGGCCCATAGGTCGGGTGAGGATTGAAACCGCCCGCTTAGGCGCGAATACCGCCGCGGTTGCACGCAGGTAGCACCCGGCCCATAGGTCGGGTGAGGATTGAAACCTGTCTCTCGCGGTTCGTTCATTGGAACCTTGATGACGTAGCACCCGGCCCATAGGTCGGGTGAGGATTGAAACCAGCGAGCCTCGAACCGCGAGAGACCGAAAAGTCTCGTAGCACCCGGCCCATAGGTCGGGTGAGGATTGAAACTCGACAGACACATGCCAACGCATGTACCTGCCGTCGTAGCACCCGGCCCATAGGTCGGGTGAGGATTGAAACGCGGAGGCGTTCTCCGAGCTGCAGCTCGAGCTCCGGGTAGCACCCGGCCCATAGGTCGGGTGAGGATTGAAACTACTGCCCAATCGTAAGCGTATTGGGTACATGCAGGTAGCACCCGGCCCATAGGTCGGGTGAGGATTGAAACTCGAACGCGTTATCAACTAGGTCGAAGCACTCTTCGAGTAGCACCCGGCCCATAGGTCGGGTGAGGATTGAAACGGCTGGTGTAGCCTCCAGTTGCCTGCACTTGCGCCAAGTAGCACCCGGCCCATAGGTCGGGTGAGGATTGAAACGGACACCTCTTTCTTGAGCAGGCGATATTTCACGCTCGTAGCACCCGGCCCATAGGTCGGGTGAGGATTGAAACGCCCCGCGTAGGTACACATCGTCCCCACGGCTCACCGGTAGCACCCGGCCCATAGGTCGGGTGAGGATTGAAACGATATCTCGAAGGTGCGTATCCTGCAGGAGGACATGTAGCACCCGGCCCATAGGTCGGGTGAGGATTGAAACAGCTGCGGTGCGAATCAGGTAGCTCATGTCTCACTCGTAGCACCCGGCCCATAGGTCGGGTGAGGATTGAAACGAACAGTGACATCATGAGACGTAGTAGTATCAGGTAGCACCCGGCCCATAGGTCGGGTGAGGATTGAAACGGCTAGACGCCAGCGGACTGCCGCCGGAACAGATGAGGTAGCACCCGGCCCATAGGTCGGGTGAGGATTGAAACACGCTCCTCGACCAGTCTGCGTCGAAGGCTGCGCGTAGCACCCGGCCCGCGGGTCGGGTGGGGATTGAAACTGTTGCTCGGTGTGCTGGGTCGGGTGAGGATGAGTCCTGAAGAGATGATGCCAGCCTGTACGCCTCCGCCAGGGCGTACGAAGGGCTCGTGGTTGGTCACGATAATGGCCCTTTACGTGACCAAGGCAGGAGTGGACCGCTTGACCGGTCAATCCAGCGGAGAACGCGCGGGCCGGTTGGTCCGTTACCTGGGAGCGCCTCAAGTTGCGGGGCCCGTTCTTCGTCACCTGCTTCAGCCGATTCTCGTCGTCGTACACGTATCCCCACACGAAGTCCAAGTCGTCGAACGTGGCGACCACGCCATAGTCCAGCACTCCCGTCACGCCGAGCAACTGGTTGAACCCGGTCTCCCAGGTGCTCCGGTGCCGTCCTTCTGCGGCAAGGTCAACTTAGCGGAGACTGGGGACAGCGTTGCAGTGATACGGCCGACACGACACCGCCCCATGCTAGTCCAGCCCAAACGAGATCCTCGTACCCGTGAAGTCGGTGAAGGCAATCAGCCCGCCCCGTGCCGTAAGGTCCGCATCGTGGTCCACCTTGGGGTCTGGGGGCACGAGCCATATTCCAGCGTTGCGTACATCGCGCTGGAACACAAACACCGGGGTCCTCACGAGCAGGGGGGTCGAGTACTTCAGCCATCCAAATCGTGGGTCTACGACGAACACCTGGTACCCACGTACCACCATGATCTCCGCGGAGAACGGACGCCGGTACACGGCAAAGTCCGACGCACCCCCCACACTCCTGACCGGGACCCGCAACCACCAGTGGTCAGACGACCCCACGACGGCACCCGCGCAGAATGCCAGTATCGCCCACCAAACGGTGGTGCTCCTGAATAGCCTAAGACCGGACTGGCGCAAGATGATACGCACCGCCCAACTACCTTGGACAATACACGTGGACAGCTAGACCCTTGCGTCCCAGAAGGTTGGTGGCTAGCAGTCCGAGCTTCACCCCGTCGCTACCTGCGTACACCAGTAGCCCGGACGACACATAGAGCGCAGCGTGTCCCATTGGCTCGTCCGCGAAGGCGACTATGGCACCGGGGACCATGCCACATGCCGGTATGAAGCCACCCAGCGGCTGGGGTTGAGCCCACTCATTCGCCCCAGGTGGATACCTCGTGAACCAGTACCACCTGCCAAACCTCGGCATGCCGTTCTCCGAGTTGACGGACACGCCTGCACCGACTACGTACACACAGCAGACGAACGCGTTGCACTTGTTCTTGCCCGGTGGCACGTCGCTGTATCCCTGCGGCATTTCAAGAGAGCCTTGTACTCCGAAGCTGGTGTTCCCGAGCCGATCCAGTGCCCACCACAGCGCCCGCAGACGCTCCGGGTCCTCCTGGCCCACAGGCACCGCCTCAATCTCTGCCTTCAGGCGGCGGACCGCCTCGTTCACCATAGCCAGTGTGGATTCTCTCTCGGCCGACCCACCAGTACAGGCGGCGAAGTCGATCGATGTCTTCGCGTGTCAGCGGCCGAGTGCCGTCCACATCTACCAGTCCGACGGGGTCGTTGACGCAGAACACATACGGGTTAGGCGTGCCTCCCACGAGCCCGGAGGGATCCCTCTGTAGCCACCTCCTTAGCGACGGGGAGTAGTGGCGGGCGCCGACGTGCATGAGGGTGGCGGTGTTAGTGGTTTGTTGGCCGGAGAGCAGGTAGAGCGTCCGGTAGCCGTACGACCCGTTCCAGCGGAAGCGCAGCGCGCCTGCCCTGAGCGACTTGCTATTCACACTAAGGGGCATACCGAGAACCTGAGCGAAGGGGTTACCCTCCGTCGTGTTGTGCAGGCCCGGCGCGACGTCATCGCCACCTGCCCTGAGCGGGCGGCAGTGCGCATGCCCTGGCACGTTAGACGACGTGGCTAGCGAGCAGTGCCCCGTAGCCAGCCTCGATCCACCCGAGCGTGTTAGCCCGTTAGAGTGCGCGGATAGCGAGCCGCGAGAGTCGGACCCGCCTCCGCCCGCGAACGGGTACGCGCCAAACACGTACCTATCAGTTATCACCTTCGACGTGTTCATCGTCCCTCTCCCATGCCCCAACCCATCCCGTAGGGCGTCATTCCGGAGAAGTCGGGAATCCGGGTGATCCTAGCACTCATCGTCCAGTCTCGAACCGCCGCAGCAACACACTCGCAATCGCGCGCTGGGCCGACTTGCTGATGGCGAAACTGCGCCCTCTGCGGTTGTAGCATGCCTCGCTCGTAAAGCACCAAAAGGTCGGCTGACGATCGACGGAGCCCTCCGCATACACGGTCGCCAGCTCCTCCAAGTCTGCCTGCGAGTACTCTGCAGTCGAGAGACACAGGCAAAGGAACGGCCAATCGCCATAGGAACCGCGCATCAGTTCCTCGGGACTCGGCACCGAGTCTTCGAACTGAATACCCGCATACGCGAAGGGAGCTGATGCACACACACTGTACAGGTAGCGCAACATCCATCGGTCTAGTACGGCGGCTTTGCGGGCGTACAGGGGGTCGTCGCTGTTCTGTGCCATGTCGCTCCAGAATGCCGATAGGGACAGCTCGAGGTACCACTCTTGCTTCCACTTTGGGGGCACACCACGTGTGTGGCGCCTGGGCCCACTAAGCAGTCCACCGACCTCGCCGATCCCGCGAATCTGTCCGACCCAGGCATTGTGATACAGCTCCGGCTTAAGGTAGGGGTGCTCAATGCCGATTCTCTCCCAACCTGCCTTTCGAAGAGATCGAAGGCCATTCTTCAAGAGCTCAATGGGGCCCCACGGCGTCCAGAACCCGACATTGTAATTGAGAGCGATGCCCCACGCATAGCGCTCCCATTCTATCTGATTGGGGTGCCGCGGCGCATCTGCCATGGTCATGCAACCCGATCCCATATCCGACTTTGCGTCAGCAACAACCGGAGGCAACGAGCGTACATCAATACTCCATTTTTCTCAGCATGTCCGACAGCGTAGGACCTGACACCTGAAAGTGGGTTACATACTCGCCGCTGGATTCGCCGAAGAGAACTGCGATGTAACGTCGCTGCCTCGACAATGGATCATACCAGCTGGCGAGTTTCCCTCTACATGCCTGGCCACCCTCTAGTACCCATGGGAAGCTGCCTCTGGTGCTGAGCGCCGCGTCAATCTGTGCAACCCACCAGGCTATCTGGTCCTTGGTGAGCTTTCCAACATCGTAACCCTTCTCGCCCTGGAAGAATATGGCCGCGTGCTTCAGTTTCTTCTCCACTTGGTCAGTAGCCACAGTAGGCACTTTGCCGCCAAGCCACTTCACTGCCTTGCCCCAGGGAACGCGCACCAGCACCTTGACACCCTTTACCATCTTGAAGGTCGCGCCACCCCAGTTGAACCCCGGCAGTGCAAGCTCCAGGCACTCAAGCGATACGCGACCCAGAATGCCACCGACCACAGCACCTGTGTGAACAGTCTCGAGGAACTGACCGTAGTGGTACTTCTTCCGGGCGTCTGGTTCGAATAGCCAGTCGTCCTCGTCCCCCTGTAGCCCCGTCCGGTCCTCGATGTTGACTGGGTCGTTGTAGGCGTAGGTGTAGAGATTCGGAGAGCCTCCATCCAGGTCCACCGGATCCCTCTGGAGCCAGCGGCGGAGGGCAGGGGAGTAGTGGCGGGCGCCGACGTGCATGATCGTGGCGGCGTTCGTGCTCTGCTGGCCGGTCAGCAGGTAGAGCGTCCGGTAGCCGTAGGAGCCGTTCCACCGGAAGCGTAGCGCGTTCCCCTCGGCGGTGTTGTGCAGCCCCGGCGCCACGTCGTTGCCATACGCATCGAACACATACCGGTCGGTTATGCTCTTAGACGTGTTCATCAACCCTCTCACATGCCCCAAGTCAGCACGCATCACTGGCATCATCTTACCCCTTCCCCCTGGCCAGGGGGAAGGTTGGGAAGGGGGTCATCTCTTTCCCGTCCAAGGCCTCGCCGATTCTCATTCCCATGGCAACGGCGGGGGAGGCGGCAAACTGGCGAGGAACTCCTTCTCGCGTTCCTCAATGCTCACACGCTTTAGAGAATCCTCCACAGAACCCTCGACGACGCGGCAGTCCGAAAACCCCTTCTCGCGAACCCAATCGGCAACATCATCACGGACATGTGGCCCCCCCGCACCCCAGGGTGTCATGGCGAACACACTGGGGTCGGGCCGATCGGCAGGAATCGCGGCCCGCACGGGGAGGACAAACGCTCCTTGCTGGAGGCTCTTGCACTGCTCGCAGCGGGATTCGTCCTGAGAGAACGGTACCCCGTCCAGCCAGTGCATGTCGGTTCGCCATGCCGTTACCCAAACTAACGAGAACGGACTGGGTTCTCCACTGCGCAATGGCAGTTCGGCCGACTCGAACCCCGTCCACCCATACTCCTTCATCTCGTGCACTATCGGCGTTCGCACGAGCCACTGGGTGTTTGTCAGCTGAACCCAGGTGCGCTCTTCCCAGCCCGGGCCCAACGCCACCCAACAGGCACGCACGATGTCCATTCCCACCTCGATTTCGAGGTAGTCTGGCCTACCCGCTCTCTCTGCTAGCTCTGCACGCCATGCCAGGTACTCACTGTACAGCTGGCGCGGAGCATCCTCGATGCGCGTTATCGCCGACAGGTTCACCATATAGCGACGCTGCCTTGCTCTTATGCTGCGTAGCAAGAGCGGGTCCGGCTCACCCATCCACCCCCCCTCCGAACACACCAGTGCCCCACACACATCGCAGTAGGCCCCGGGCGTCACGGAAGGACCACGGCGCGCCACATCGAGCCGCCCGCGCCTCTCAACTGCGTAGTCAATCTGCAACCCGAAAACTTCTCGAAGCTCTACCATTGCGCTATCGCCTCCTCGCTCCCGCAGGTGGACGGGAGCTCAGAAGATCGACGATCTTGATCTCGCCGCATTTAGCCCCCAAACTGCGGAGCATCATGTGCAGCCACTCTATCGCATCAGCCATAGTAGGCGTCACTTTTTCCTTCAAGCCGCCTTTCTCGTATTGGGCGAAGAATTGCTTCCACATGAAGTTCCACCAACCTCCCTGCGTCGTTGACCCGGGAACTCCCATGTTGGAATGCAGCCAGAGATGGAACCAGTTTGGGATACTTACGATGTTGCCCTTTTGGTTCACGAGGATACCGATATCCTTGAACTTATTGGCCAAAGCCTTGGGAAACAGGTGGTGCTTTACCCACTGGCCGTCCCAGAACTTCCACAGGTCCGTCTGGCAGATGCTGCGGAGCCGAGCCTAGACCAGAGGTTGCCATCCTCAGAGGTACACGTACCTATCAGTGATCACCTTCGAGGTGTTCATCAATCCTCTCACATGCCCCAACCCATCGCGGCGTGACGGGCTGCCGGATGAAGACGACAGGCCAGCACATCAGACTGACTACTACTGCACACCATGTCTGATGAACAGCGCCCACACGAAGGCCTGTAAAGCCATAACTAGGACTACTACACCCCATGCAATCTCTCGCATGACCCCCGGTCGCAGCGCGTCCGATGTCATGCTGTTGACCACAAGCCATGTCAACACCCATAGTACGGCGCCCATCACCGCAGAAGACAGCGGGGCGGTGACTGCAATGTGTGCGAAACCCTCCAGGCCCGAAAAGCCCCTACGCATGACCAACATCACGAGCAGCACGCCAACGACGCCAGCCACAGCAGAGCAACCCGCAGTCAGGCCCAATGTAGCCAGGGCGTTTGACCACAAGCGTTCCGTCAGAAAACTGCGCTCTTCCCAATCCATCGTAGGCACCTGTAGCTACCGTAGTGGGTTTGGCAGGAAGGTCAAGTCCGCGAGCGAACCTAGGTCTCTGTGCTTTGGTCCTGAGAACCAGCCTCCAGGCAGCTCAACGTTCACCCAGCGGCCACACTGCCCCAGCTTTGAAGCAAAACTCGGTATTCTCTCACCGAACAGCCACTGAACCGAGTCGCCTCGTGAGAACACGTTGTAGACTCGGTACACAAGGCTGCTTGGCTGAATC
>JABRVX010000006.1 GCA_039961735.1 Fimbriimonadia bacterium | reverse complement strand
GGCTCTCGGCCTCGCGAACCGGCGGTAGACTCCGCCCGGTGAAGCAGACCGACTTCGAGGTCATCGTCGTGGGGAGTGGTCACGCGGGGTGCGAGGCCGCCCTCGCCTCAGCACGCGTCGGCTGCCTCACCGCCTGCGTCACCATCGCTCCCGAGCGGACAGCACACATGCCCTGCAACTGCAGCATCGGCGGTCCGGCCAAGGGGCACCTGGTGCGCGAAGTGGATGCACTCGGTGGGCAGATGGGCATCACCACGGACCGCGCACTCACGCACATACGCTACTGCGGAGAAGGGAAGGGCCCGTCCGTCCGAACGCTGCGCGCCCATGCGTGCAAGCGGCTCTACCCGCAAGAGATGTTGCGCGTGTTGGAGCAGCAGCCGCAGATCGAGTTGATACGTGGCACCGTGAGTTCTCTGATCGCTGAAGCCGGCCGCGTGAAAGGCGTGCGACTGGAAGATGGCAGCGAGGTGCTCGCTCGGGCAGTGGTACTTACCACGGGCACGTTCCTCAACGGCTTGTGTCACATCGGGGAGCAGTCGCACGCCGCGGCACGCCACGGCGATCCGGCGTCCACCGGCATCTCGGCTGCACTCGCCGAACTCGGCATCCGGCTCCGGCGCTTCAAGACGGGCACCACGCCGCGTGTGGATGCTCGTACGGTGGACTTTTCACGCCTAGGTGTGTTACCCGCAGACGACTCGTGCCCTGCATTCAGCTTCCTGCACGAACGTCCTCAGCCCTTGCGCCCCATGCTGCCTTGCTGGACGCTGCAAACGAACGCCGCGACACACGAGGTGATACTGCAGAACCTAGGGCGCAGTGCGATGTACGGTGGTAGGATCGAGGGGGTGGGACCTCGCTACTGTCCCAGCATCGAGGATAAGCTGGTGCGCTTTCCTAACAAGACATCGCACCCCATCTTCCTGGAGCAGGAGGAGTGGGACTCTCCTTCGCTGTACGTGCAAGGCATGTCCACGAGTCTCCCAGCCGACGTTCAGTTAGCATTTCTGCACACGCTGCCCGGGCTGGAGCAAGTCGAGATGTTACGCCCTGGCTACGCGGTGGAATACGATATGGCAGATCCCACCCGGCTCGACCCCACGCTGATGAGCAAGCTATGCGATGGGTTGTTCCTCGCGGGCCAGGTGAACGGCACCTCGGGCTATGAGGAAGCGGCGGCGCAGGGAATCGTAGCAGGCATCAACGCCGCTCGCCTGGCACAAGGCCAGCCTCTAGTAGTGTTCTCGAGAACTGATAGCTTCATCGGCGTGTTAGTGGATGACCTTGTGACAAAGGGTGTGGAGGACCCCTACCGCATGCTCACCGTACGCTCCGAGTACCGACTGCGCCTTCGTCATGACAACGCCGATATGCGGCTAACACCCCTCGGTCGTGATGTAGGACTGGTAGATGACACCAGGTGGCGCATCTTTTGCGAGAAGAGGGAAGCTATCGAACGCGAGACGGCCGTGCTGCGGGAGAGCCACGTGTCCAGCAAGGACTCGTTGCGGCTGGAGGCAGTGGGAACCACGCCGGTGTCGGACCGCACCAGCGTGTATGATCTCCTGAAGCGCCCGGAGATGGACTTTCGCAAGGCGGCCGCTTTGGTGGGAAGGACGAATGGTGTGGCCGTCGCTGTCGCTGAGCAGGTGCAACTCCAGGCCAAGTTCGAGGGCTATCTGGAGATGCAGGACAGACAGGCGGCGCGCCAACGGGAGCTCGAAGCACTTCCCATCCCGGAAGACTTCGACTACCACTCTCTTCCCGCGCTGTCGCTGGAAAGCCGGGATAAGCTTAGTCGCATCCGTCCCCGCAGCGTCGGCCAAGCCTCCCGTGTACCCGGCGTCCGTCCAACCGACATCGCCACCCTTCTCATCGTCCTGAGAGCGCATGACGCAACATGATAGACCTTAGCTCGAGCGACCCGCCTATGGATGCATGTGGTGCCAGGGTCTAGTTCCCGTATCTGTCTCGGCTGCAGCCGCGGAGCTGTGATACGGGCCGGTGGTGCACGCACCACCGGCCCTCGGATCGTGCGCCGTAACTGCTAGTTGTTGCTCACCAGAAGGGCTGCGATGTGAGCGTACTCCTGTCCGAGGCTCCGCAGCTTCTTCATCGCCCGGAGCTCGATCTGCCGCACGCGCTCGCGGGTCACCTTCAGCGCGACCCCGACCTCCTCCAGCGTGCGCGACCGGCCGTCGTCCAGCCCGAACCGGAGCCGAACCACGTCACGCTCTCGCGGCGTCAGCCGCTTCAGCACCGCGTCAATCTCCTCCCGGCGGATCAGCTTATGCGTCACGTCCGTCGGAGTGGGCATGTTTGTGGACTGGATGAAGTCTCCCAGCGAGGAGTTGTCCTTCTCACCCACGGGCGTCTCGAGGCTCAGCGGCTCGATGGCCACGCGCAGCATTTCGCGCACGCGCTCGGTCGAGAGCCCAACTTCTCGAGAGATCTCTTCCTCCGTCGGCTCGCGATGGTACTCCTGCTGCAGCCGATTGGCGGTCTTCATCACCTTGTTGATCAACTCCGCCACGTATACCGGGATGCGAATGGTCCGGCCTTGGTTGATGATCGCTCGAGCGATCGCGCGCCGAATCCACCACGTAGCATATGTGCTGAACCGAAAGCCCTTGCGCCAGTCGAACTTTTCCACGGCGCGGATCAGACCCAGGTTGCCCTCCTGGATCAGGTCAGCGAGCGGGATGCCCCTCGCGTTGTACTTCTTCGCGATGCTGACCACCAGCCGCAGGTTAGACTCGATCAGCATGTTCTTGGCCCACTGCTCGTTCTGTTGGACGCGCCGTGCCAGATCGACCTCCTGTTCCGGGGTGAGCAACTGTGCGCGGCGGGTCTGCCGCATCCACATCTCGAGTTCTTCGGTATCGTCGGACCCGCCTTGCAGCTTCAGCTTGGCAGCAGCGCGCGCGTCGAACTTCCCTTGGGTGATCGGGTCCGGCTCCTCTTCGGCCTCCTCGATCAGCGCAAGTTCGTCGTCCGTCGCGTCCTCGGGGCTGTCGTCGTCGGCGTCCACTACGAGGAACTCGACGACCGCATCCCGACGACCGAAGTCTTGGGGTAGCTGCGACCGAAGTGCCTCCCGCACTTGGTCCAGCGTGTCGTCTATTGGCACTTTCCTAACCTCCTCACGCGCAACCGATGCACGCTCGTAAAAAGGAATCCTGCTACGGCTCGCACCCGACTACGCAATCCCTGCCATCGGGAGCGCCGGCATTCGGTGAAGGCAGCAAGTTTTCTGATTCGTAGGACGAACGGCACTCGTCCCGCTGAGCGCTTTGGCCCATTGTCGGGACTTTCGTTCCCTAGCCACACCACACTTCACACAACAAGATAACACAGTGCGCCGCTCCTGTCAACCCTACTGGCCCACGCAATGTTCACGATTCTGCGGATGATTTCACGGAATGGGGCTCGAAGGGGCCTGGAACTCGATGCACTTTTCTGGGGTTCCTGTGCTCCCGCGCAACATAGATTACGTATCGAGAGCCCGGTTCGTTCGCGGGGCAGGAAAGGGCAAGCAACTTTGCGGGGCCGCTAGCTTGGTGCATCGGCGATGACGCCCTTACGCCGGGGGGTCCGGTTAGGAGCTCAGTGGGGGCGAAGCAGTCAGCCGCCGGACCTGTTCCACGGCCGATGCCAAGGCGGTGATTGCCCGCTCGATGTCCGCCTCCGTCGTGTACCGACCCAGTGACACTCGGATCGAGCCCTGGCCCCACTCCGGCTCGATCCGGAGCGCGCGAAGAACGTGCGACATCTCTACGGACCCGCTCGCACACGCCGCGCCTGCGCTGCAGCAGATGCCCACGTGGTCCAGGTTCAGCAGGATCGACTCGCCTTCACACCCTCGGAACAAAAAGTGTGCGTTGTGTGGCAGCCTAGGCTCGTGCGCGCCAGTCACTCTACAGTCCGGTACCAGCGACAGCACGCCGTCAATGAGGCGGTCGCGCAGTGCGCGGAGCCGCACCGCCTCCTCCGCCATCTCCTCCATCGCAATTTCAGCGGCTTTAGCCAACCCAACGATCCCTGGTGTGTTGCTCGTCCCCCCGCGCTTCCCAAATTCCTGCTCGCCCCCGGTCTGCTGGGTTCTGATCGGCGTGCCCTTCTTCACGTACAGCGCTCCCACCCCTTTGGGGCCGTACAGCTTGTGTGCCGAGATGGAGAGCAGGTCAATCCCCATCTCCACGACGTCAATCGGGATCTTGCCCGCCGACTGGACCGCATCGGTGTGGAAAGCGGCGCCGGCCTCGTGCGCCACGGCAGCTAGTTTGCGGATTGGTTGGATGACGCCAATCTCGTTGTTTGCGTGCATCACGCTAACCAAACACGGGTCGGGCGGCATCGCAGCTCGCAGCGCGTCTGGGCTCAGAATGCCGTCCGGCCCGACATCCACGACGACACAGCGGTCACGAGCGACCGCTTTGCACGTGTCCAATACGGCGTGGTGCTCAATGGAGGAGCAGACGACACTCTTGCTTGGGTTGGCTTCCAGCACGCCGCGGATGGCAGCGTTGTCGGATTCGGTGCCGCCGGAAGTGAACACGACCTCGCTCGGATCCTCCGCGCCGATGAACCGGGCCATCGTCTCACGCGCAGCGTAGATAGCCTCTCTACACTCCGCGCCCAGAGAGTAGAGTGTGTTGGCGTTACCGAACGATGATGTCAGGAACGGCATCATCGCTTCCAGCACTTCCGGAGCCAGTGGTGTGGTGGCGGCGTAATCCAGATACAAAATGCCCGGCGGGATGGGGCTATTTGCAGAAGTCGTTGCCTTCACGCTCTCTCACCACGCAGCCGTCAACTCGGTCCTGCCCACATCGGAGGCACAGCTCGTCGGGGCTCGCGATGTCGGCATCGATGGCAGAGCATACGAATCGGCCCAGGGCGCAGTAAAAAGCTTGCCGCTCGGCGGGCTCCATCTTGTCGAGGATTAAGGCAAATCGAGTGCTGCGCTCACGGTCTAACCAGTTAACGACCCGTGCGCCCTTTTCGGAGAGGGTGATGTTCACGGCCCTGCGGTCGCGAGGGTCCTCTGTCTTGCAAATCAGCCCCTTTTTGCCCAGTCGCTGAATCATGTTCGTGGCGCTAGGATAACTAATATCCAGCCCAGCCGCCACGTCTCCGACGCTCACGTGAGAGTGGCGCGAGACATAGTGAAGCACTTGCAGCTGTGGATAGGTTACCTCAGCGGCCGTCAACTCCTCTACCAGCCGCTCACTCATGCAGCGGAACATAATGCGAGCGAACTGGTCCGAGAGGCGTTCCGCGAGAACTACGGTGTCATCGGAGATTCCCATTGCGACCTCAGTTCGCCGGTGGTGCCTCTATTCTACCAGAATTTCGTCAAGCTATCCATTCCTAGCAATCCGTTACCTTGCGAGGGTTTTCACAAGATTCGCGATTTCTGTGGTCGTGTCGGCGATCTTGACGCCCGCTGCGCTCAGCGCGGCGAGCTTGGAATCGGCTCCACCCAGCCCGCCGCTGATGATGGCCCCCGCGTGTCCCATGCGCTTGCCGGGCGGTGCCGTGCGACCCGACACGAACCCCACGACAGGCTTGGACATCGTCCTGATGGTATCCGCCGCTACCTCTTCGTCCGTGCCGCCGATCTCGCCTACGAGAACGACGATCCGGGTCTCTGGGTCCTGCTCGAAGAGGGGCAACACGTCCACGAAGCGTGTGCCCAGCACGGGATCGCCGCCAACGCCGATCGCGGTGGTCTGACCGAACCCGGCTCGCGTCAGTTCCCACACTATCTCGTAGGTCAGGGTCCCGCTTCGGGAGACCAACCCGACCGGCCCGGACGCGAATATGTGGCCCGGCATGATTCCGATCTTGCACTGGCCAGGAGTGATGATACCTGGGCAGTTCGGCCCAATGAGCCGGGCTCGGCCCCGCTCCCGCAGCTTGCCACACACGCGGACCATGTCGTGGGTGGGGATGCCCTCGGTGATGCACACGATGACCGCGACACCTGCGTCCTCGGCTTCGAGGATTGCATCCGGGGCAAAAGGTGCAGGCACGAAGATGGCAGTGGCGTTCGCTCCGGTCTCGCGTATCCCCTCTGCCACGCTGTCGAACACCGGTACGTCCAGGAACGTCTGCCCACCCTTTCCAGGCGTCACTCCCCCGACCACCTTGGTTCCATAGGCGAGCATCTGGCGAGTGTGGAACTCGCCTTCACGCCCTGTGATGCCCTGAACGAGAACTTTGGTGTCCGAGTTGACTAGGATAGACATATGGCCCCCGGGAGTGAGTAAGGGGCCGGAGCCGCCGCTAGGCGGCTCCGGCCAACGTCGCTAGGCTTTCAGAGCGAGCCGTTCCTCGCCAGTGCCGACCTGAGCGAGCTCGCTGGCGAGCGAGCCCCTCTTGCTCAGGAACACAGCCACCCAGAGCGCCGCGATGCACGCCACCACGATGGCCGCTCGTACCGTGTTGGACATCGGTTGAATCATGACTGGCGCGAGCAGCAGGCTGACGAGGTTCATCACCTTGATCAGCGGGTTCATGGCTGGCCCGGCGGTATCTTTGAACGGGTCGCCAACGGTGTCCACGACTACGCCGGCCTTGTGCTCGTCCGTGCCCTTGCCGCCGTACAGGCCATCCTCGATCTTCTTCTTTGCGTTGTCCCAGATGCCGCCACTGTTGGCCAGTAGCACCGCGAGTAGCTGGCCGGAGAGGATCGCGCCGGCGAGATAGCCTCCAAGCGCCTGTACGCCCGTCAGCACAAACTTGCTGCCACCGATGGTCACCTCTTCCGCGCCAAATCCCATGCCGAAGCCGACGAGACAGGGAAGTGCGATGGCGATGATGCCGGGGCTCAACAGCTCCTGCTGCGCGGCCGCGGTCACGATAGACACGCAGCGTCCGTAGTCCGGCTTGCTCGTGCCCTCCATGATGCCGGGATCGGCTCCGAACTGCCTGCGGACCTCCTCGATCAGCTTGAACGCGGCGCGCCCGACGGCGTTGATAGAGTACGCACCGAACAGGAAGGGTGCTGCACCGCCGATCAGCAGGCCGAGGAAGATCTGTGGGATGTCCACCGGCAGTCCGGTCGGCGGCCGCTTAGTTCCGGTGGCTAGGAGCGCTGCATCCGGCAAGTTCTTGTAGATGTCCTCTGGGGCCACGGATGGGCTCGCCCCCATCATCATGTCGGCTGGGATTAGCGGGACGATGGCAATCTGCAGCACGCGCCCGACGTCAGCGTCGGTCGGGTCGGTCTTGCCAGTCGCCATCAGTGCCATGCGAGCACGGTCAATGACCTCCTTGCCATCGGCACCCGGAGAGATCTGCGTAATAATCGTCTCAGCCATGTTCGACTCCTGGGGCGAAAGCTCCCGATCTTTGACCGCCTGAGGAACCTCTGTGGAAACGTGGCCCGCGAGGTTCGCGTCTTCCACGAATGAGTGGAAGAGAGCGGTCGCTGCGACCACGGCAGTCGCAATCGCGAAGCCCTTCGTCAGAGCCTTGGTCGTGTTGCCGGCGGCATCCAGGCGCTGAACGATCTTGTGCGCTCGCACCGACCGCTCGCCTCCCGCGTCCTCTTCGTCCAGCTCCTTCATCGCGCCCGACATCTCGAACACGCCCTGAGCGTTGTCCGAAATGGGGCCGAAGGTGTCCATCGCGAGGATGTAGCCGGTAGTGGTCAACAGACCGAGACCTGTCAGTGCGATCCCGTAGAAGCTGAGTAGCGTGCCGCCAAACGTGCCGGGCGGGAAGATGAACAGCGGCGTCAACAGCGCGATCACGATCGCGAACAGCGACCAGACGCTGGACTCCATTCCGTACGAGAAACCCTGGATCACCATCGGCGCAGGACCCGTTCGGGAAATCATCGCTACCTCGGTAACCGGCCGCTTGTGCGACGATACGTAGTAGTCGGTGAGGCGCTCGATCGCGTAGGCCATCACGATGCCGAAGGTGAGCGCGAGCGCGAACCTCCACCACTCGACCGTGACGCCGTTGGCGAGCTTGATGTCCTGCATGTAGTAGTAGGCGAAAGCCCAAGTGAGGCCCGCCGCTACCACGGCTGAGATCCAGAAGCCTCTGGAGATGAAGGTCAGAGGATTCGAATCTACGTTCTCCGAGCCGCGCATTCCCAGGATGCCGATGCCGGACGCAAGAACCCCGAGGCCACGAGCGATGAGGGCGAAGATGATTAGCTTCATCCACGCGGTCGATCCCGCAGGGAAGACGGCCGCGGTCGCCGCGCCCAGGATGATGGCCGCAACCAGCGTGACCTCGTAGCTCTCGAAGACGTCCGCCGCCATACCGGCGCAGTCGCCGACGTTGTCCCCCACGTTATCCGCGATGGTGGCGGGGTTCCGCGGGTCGTCCTCGGGAATGCCTGCTTCCACCTTGCCCACGAGGTCCGCGCCGACGTCTGCCGCCTTCGTGTAAATGCCTCCACCAACACGCATGAACAGCGCCGCCAGCGACCCCCCGAAGCCGAAGCCGATTAGTAGTCGCATCGCCTGCTCGCGTGCGAACAGAAAGATCAGCGTGGCGCCGAGCAGACCCATGCCGACGGTGAACATTCCGGAGACACCGCCCGCGCGGAAGGCCGTCTCGATAGACCCCTTGCTGGTGGTGAGGGCAGCATTGGCCGTTCGGGCGTTTGCCATGACGGCCATGCCCATGCCCACGTAGCCGGCGATGTACGACGCGGCAACACCGGCCACGAAGCACACTGCCAGCCAGAAGGCCATCAGGGGTCCGTAAAGCGGGTTGTTGAGATACAGGAAATACAGCCCCACCGCAAGCAGCACGACCATGATGGACATAGTGGCAACCTGCTTGCGTAGGTACGCGAGCGCCCCCTCACGGATCGCTCTCGACACCTCCTGCATCTTCTCGCTCCCGGGGCTCTTCTTCAATACGGCAAGGCGCAGCGCCACGCCGAATGCGATCGACAGGATCGCGAAGCCGAGCGAGATGTACAGGAACGTGAGATCGTTCTGCGAGAACTGTAGGCGGATGCTCGCCTCCGCAGACGCGAACGCCGCGAGCGGACAGACCAGAGCGAAAAGCGAGGTTACGAACAGAAAGAGAGGGCGCGCAGTGCGAGCGCCCCTCTTGCACACAGCGGATCGGACAGATGAGCTTGGCATGACGTCAATGACTCCCATTCTTTGGCAAGAGCGCTTCCTTGCGGTTTGACGACGCGGACGCAGCCGCCGGTCTTATACCTAATCGAGCTACCGACCGTCAACGCAGCGAACTAGCCCCGTAGCTTCGACTTCAGCTCCGGGACCGCGGTGAAGAGGTCGGCGACGAGGCCGTAGTCCGCCACCTCGAAGACCGGCGCCTCCGGGTCTTTGTTGATGGCCACGATCACCTTCGAACTGCTCATGCCCGCCAGATGCTGCGTCGAACCCGATATCCCGATGGCGAAGTATAGGTCCGGAGCGACCATCTTGCCCGTCTGCCCGACCTGCAAGTCGTTGCCGACGATTCCCGCGTCCACCGCCGCCCGTGTGGCGCCCACCGCGCCGCCCAACAGGTCTGCCAGCGCCCCGATATGCTCCTCGAAGGTCGCCGCGTCCTTCAACGGACGTCCGCCACTGACTACCACTCGCGCTTGCGTCAGGTCGGGCCTACCGGTCGAGGTGGTCTGCTCCGACTCCCACTCCATGCCAGTCGGCAGCTCCCCCACGTTGACCGGCTTCACCACCGAGGTCGTCCGGGTCTCGGGCTTCGGAAAAGCAGTGTGGCGGATGGACAGCATCAGCGGCGCTGTCGCGACGCGCACCGTCGCGATCACGGCACCCGCGTACATGGGCCGTCTGAACACCCCGCCCTGCATGTCCACGATCTCCAACACGTCGCTCAGCATCGGCGCACCGACCAGCACTGCCACCCTCGGCAACAGGTCGCGCCCGAAGGTGGTAGAGGACAGGCAGGCATGGCTGTACCCTCCGGCTCGGAACACCTCCGCCACGACGGCGGCATACCTATCAGCCAATGGCTTGGCCAATCGGGGGGCGTCCGCTAAGAGCACGTGCTCTGCACCCATCTCGCCGTACTCGCCGGCAGTCACGCCGCTTCCGATAGCCAGCAGGTCGAAAGGCAGACCGGAAAGCTGAGCGAAAGAGCACGCGGCACCCGTTGCTGGCAGGAGCGTGGAGCCGTTCGTCTCGGCGATTACCAATAGGCGGCTCATAGAACCTTAGCCTCCTCTCTGAGCGCCGTGATCAGCTCATCTACGGAGCTCACCTTGCGTCCCGGAGGCCGTGTGGGTGGGTCTGCCATCCCGATGATCTGGACCAAAGATGTCGGGTTTACACCGAGTTCCTGCAGTGACATGGTCTGCAACGGCTTCGTGCGAGCGCGGATAATTCCGGGCAACGGTACGTAGCGGGGCTCGTTCAACCGAAGGTCGGTCGTAATTACCGCGGGAAGCTTTACGCGTACCGTCTCGATCCCAGCATCCACCTCGCGTGACACGCGAGCTTCTCCGTTTAGCCACTCGATCTTGGAGGCAAAGGTGGCTTGGGGCAACCCGAGCAGCCCGGCAAGCATCTGGCCGGTCTGGTTGAAGTCGTCGTCAATCGCCTGTTTGCCCATAAGGACCACGGTCGGCTGCTCGCGCTCGAACACGGCCTTCAGCACGCGAGCGGTATCGAGCGGCTCCAGCATGCCTGCATGCTCGATCAAAAGCGCTCTATCCGCACCGATGGCGAGCGCCTTGCGAAGCTGCTCTTGACACTCGGTACCGCCGATGCTGACCACCAGCACTTCCTCGCACTTGCCGGCTTCACGCGTGCGCACGGCTTCTTCGACCGCAATCTCGTCGAAGGGGTTGATCTCCCACTTCAGCCCGGTCTCGTCTATGCCACTGCCGTCAGGAAGGATACGTATCTTGGCGTATGGGTCCGGAACGCGCTTGATCGGTACTAGTATCTTCAAACTCGGTTCCCCCTTCTTGGTTCAGCGTATGTCAGTTGCGCAGCGGCTTGCCAGTATCGAGCATGTGCCGAGTTCGGTCACTGCTCCTCTTGTTCTGCACGACGGACAGGAACTGTTCTCGCTCCCGCTCCAGCATCTCTTCTTCGGTCAGCACTTCACCATCCGATGCCATCACCGCCGCCACGGCCTGCGCCATCACGAGGTCGTGCTCCAGCAAGTTGCCTGCTGCGCTCTCCGCATCCATCCACTGGCTCACAGCATCACGGAACTGCGGGCCCAGTCCCGGGATCGGTTCGTATCTTCGCGGCTCGCATGTCTGTCGCACGAGTTGTTTGGCGGCGAACAGCAACTGGTCGGCGTTGTAGCAGGTGAGGTCCCGTGCTTCCAGGTAGCCCATCCTCCGGGCTTCGTCGGCGTTGGCAGACTTTTCGCCCTTGGCCACCAGCTTGAACGCCCCCAGCCGCTGCTCCAAGCCTGGATTCCGCAGGGCCATGGTCGTGGTTCCGCCTGCAGCGGGAATGACGCCGACCGTCACCTCCGGAAGGCCGATGCTGGTCTCCGGAGCGGCCACGATCCGTGCGCAGTGCATGGGCAGTTCCAGCCCGCCGCCCAGCGAGAACCCATGGATGGCAGCGACGGTCGGAGCCGTGGAGTAGCGCAGAGCCTTGGATGCCGCCTGCAGGTCCCGCAGGATTTGCTCCATCCGCGTCCAGTTCTGTGCTTCCATGAGGTCCAGGAACGTCCTCAGGTCGAAGCCGCAGCTGAACCCGCGCCCTTCGTTGCCCAGCACCAGTGCCTTCCTATCGGCCTCGGCTCGCCGCACCGCCTCGATGACCGCGTGCGGCATCTCCGGGGTCAGCGCGTTCATCTTGGTATGGAACTCGAGGCACAGCACGTTGTCTCCGAGGTCCAGAAGGCTGGTATCCTTCGTTTCGAACACGGGGCTGGTCTTCGCCTTCAAGTCTGCTAGCACGACGTAGCGGGGGTCGTCGGCCAGTATCGTCATCTGCTTGCTCGGCATGTCGTAGTACGCCGTCTCGCCGCGCTCCTTGTGATAGAAGCCGGTCAGCCCCGCGTCATGGACCTCGGCCAACAGCGGGGGCACGGACAGCCCTTGCGCCCCCACGAAGTCCACGAAGGGCTTGATGCCAATGGCGTCTACCATCTCGAATGGTCCGAGCTCCCAGCCGAAGCCCCAGCGCATCACCCGGTCCACACCGAGCAAGGTGTCCGAAATCTCCGGCGTGCAGTAGAGTGCGTAAGTCAGTGAAGTGACGAGATGCTTCCGGAGGAACTCGCCCGCACGGTCGTCACGGAGCAACAGCCTGTTCAGCCGCTCGCCCCACGGAGCCTTGGAGATGTCCGCGATCCCTTCGATCCGTGGCTCGATTGCCTCACGGTAGGACATGGTCGTGAGGTCCAGAGTCAGGAATGCCTTACCCTCGCGTTTGTAGAAGCCCTGGCCACTCTTGTTGCCGAGACGTCCATCGGCCAGCATCCTCTTCATCGGTTCTGGCAACTGAAGAAGGTCCCGATACCGGTCGTGCGTCAAACGCCGGTACTGATTGCCGGCGACGTCCTCCACGATGTCCAGGCCAATCAGATCGTGCAGACGGAAGGTGCCGGTGCGCGGGCGCCCGAGAAGCGGCCCGGTAAGGGCGTCCACTTCCTCGATAGTGAGTCCCGTCTCCAGCGCTGCATGAACGGCCTGCACGATGCAGAACATCCCAATGCGGTTCGCAATGAATCCAGGCGTATCGCGGGCAACTACTACTCGCTTCGCCCACTCGTCTTCGGATGCCGTCACAACCTGCTCGACGACCGAAGGATCGGATTCGGGCGTGGGAATGATCTCTAGCAGTTTGAGGTAACGCGGGGGGTTGAAAAAATGAGTGCCCACGAACCGTTTGCGAAAAGACTCGCTGCGTCCCTCGGCCAGCTCGGAGATGCGTAGTCCCGACGTGTTGGTGGTGATCAGCGTGTCGGGCTTTAGCAGCGGGTCTAACTTGGCATACAGGTCCCGCTTCACGTCCATCTTCTCTAGCACGGCCTCGACCACCCAGTCGGCATCGCGAACCCAATCGAGGTGGTCTTCTACATTGCCCAAGCGGACATTGTTTGCAGTGTCGGGGAGATAAAAGTGCGGCGGACGAGCGTTCTTCGCTCGATCCCACAGGCTGCGAACGACTCGCAGTCGCACATCCACATCCGTCAGTGTCGCGCCGCGCGCCTGCTCATCGTCCGTAAGGCTGGAAGGGGGAATGTCGAGGAGAGAAACCTGCCGACCCAAGTTCGCTAGGTGTGCCGCGATGCCCGATCCCATAACGCCTGCGCCGATCACGACAACGCGTTCGAACGCTGGGGAACCGTTCGCCATTGAGGGCCCTCCAGAATCAGGCAGGGCCCAACACCATGAGCCCCGCCGGCGTGTGTGAGGGGATTCTACCCCGAAGGCTGCTCGCCGCTCGGTGGAGTTGCTAGGGCGACTCGTACACCCCCACACACCGAGAGCCGGGCGGTGGAACAAAGGTGAAGCCTTCTGGTCCAAGCTCCTTCCATTGCACGAAGGACCCTCTCCACGACACGCGCGCGAGGCTACGTGAAGTGGTACGCGTCTGGCTCATCCGCACCTCTTGAAGCCACGGCCCAGTCTCGCCCTCCACAATCCGAAAGGTAACGCGTGTCCCCGTTTCCGCCTTACCGACTCCCTTGGTGGCAGAGCACTGGACGATCTGCGTGCCGGCCGCGGTGCCCGGCGGCGATCCGGTTAGGAAATACTGGCCTGCAGGGACGAGGTCCGAGTCTCCCATCACGAGTCGCAGTGCGCCGGTGGCATTGGCTGGCGCAAGGCTGCTCATTAGTGCCAACAGGTTCGCGCCGCCCCCGAGCGCATGGATCTGCTGGTACTCCTTGCGGGCTTGGCTCCATCGCCATACGCTCTTGCCGTCGGCGATGATGAGAATGAGCGAGGAAGCGTTGCCACCTTCGAGGTACTGCAGCCGCACCTTCTCGGGGCCGGACTTCCATACTGTGGCCGTGAAGTTCGTCGTGCTGTCACCCGCCGTCGTGGTGCCGGTGACGTGGAAGCAGAGCGACTCCTGAGCCGTCCACGCAGACAGCGCGCGGTCCACCAGCGCACGGGCCTGCTCGGCCGTGTCCTGCGCGAGGGCGGCGGCGGACAGGGCGACCAGAACGCAGCTCGCAACAATGACTCTGGTGGTGTTGCTCATCCGGAAGTGAGACGCAGGGCCCTGCACCCAGGTTCCTACTTCACGCCGGCGATTGCGTCAAGTACGAGGAGAATGTCGCGTATGACGCGCACGTCATGGACCCGTACTCCCCTCGCGCCAGCCAGCACCGAGGCGGCGACAGCTCCTCCCGTCAGACCGGGGCGGTCCGTTGTGGGAGCGTCGGCGAGGCGACTCAAGAAAGACTTCCTCGAAGGTCCAACCAACACTGGCTTGCCCAGTGCCTGGAACTCGTTCATGCGCGCCAGCATCTCGATATTGTGCTTGTAGCTTTTGCCGAAGCCGAACCCGGGGTCCACCCAGATTCGGTCGTTCGCGATGCCATACTTCTCGGCGGTGTGGATGCGTGCTTCCAGGTAGGCGCTCACGTCCTGCACCACGTCGCTGTAGGTAGGAGCGACCTGCATGGTTTTCGGCGTGCCCTGCATGTGCATCAGCACGATGTCGCACCCGGATGCGGCGGCCAGTTCCGCCATCGCAGGCTTCTGAAGTGCGGTGATATCGTTGATTACCGTGGCCCCGGCGGCGACGGCTTCTTTGGCAACTTCTGGCTTGTAGGTGTCTACGGAGATCGGGATCCGGAGAACCTGGCATAGGGACTCGATGACTGGCACGACGCGCCGGATCTCTTCCTCGATAGTGACGGGTTCGGAACCCGGCCGGGTGCTCTCGCCACCCACGTCTATGACGTCCGCCCCGTCCTCCTGCATCTGAAGGGCTTGATCCAGGGCATGCTTGGGATCGTCAAATAGGCCTCCGTCGCTAAAACTGTCCGGGGTGACGTTTAGGATCCCAAATACGACAGTGTGGTCAATCGCACTCAGCGGGGGACGATTCATGTCTTGACCGATTATACCCCGCCGGTCCCAGGCCGCTGGCCCCCTGCCTCACTCTCCTCGCAGCGCTTGAATGATGCTCCCGTACTTCTCGCGGATGACGGTTCGACGCACCTTGAGCGTGGGAGTGAGCTCGCCACCTTCCACCGTAAAGCGCTCCGGCAACAGGGCAAATCGCCTCACTCGCTCGAAGTCCGCGACTGCCTGGCAAAGGGTGTCCACCTCCTCGCGGATGCGCTTCTGAGCCTCTGGGAGCGAGACGATCTCTGCCGGTTCACTCGCGGAAATGCCCGTGGCTCGCCGCAAGGCATCGAAGTCGGGCACGATAAGTGCCGTGACCACCGGCTGCCCGTCACCCATCACCACGGCCTCTTCGATGAGCGGAGAGGATTTGAGCAATGCTTCGATGGGCTGTGGCGCGACGTTCTTACCGTTCGCGAGCACCAACAGGTCCTTCTTCCGGTCCGTGATGCGCAGGTAGCCCTGCTCGTCGATCTCGCCGACGTCGCCCGTAGCGAACCAGCCGTCCGGGCTCAGAACCTCGTGCGTGGCGTCGGGCAGACCATAGTAGCCTTTCATCACGTGGGGGCCGCGGGTGTGGATCTCGCCGTCTTCGGCGATCCGCACCTCCACTCCTGGAATCGGTGGTCCGACCGTGCCGAAGCGGTTCGTATCCGGCCGATTGACGGAGATTACCGGCGAAGTCTCGGTCAGCCCGTACCCCTGGAGGATGACGATGCCGAAGGCGTTGAAGAAGGCGGAAACATCGGTCGGCAGCGCTGCCGCCCCCGACACCGCAAAGCGTAACCGCCCGCCGAACCGGGATTGGACCTTGCGCCCGACCAGGCGATCTGCCAGCGCGGACTGCCACCTCAGCCACAGGGGTGCGCGTTCCAGCTTCGAGCCCTTCGGCGGCATGCGCAGCCCGACGGACAGCGCCCAACGAAACAGCGCTCTTTGGATGGACGGGAGGCGTTCGGCACCATCCTCGATTCGCGCCTTGAGCTGTTCCAGGAAGCGTGGGACCATCAACATCACGGTCGGGCGGCCTAGCCGCATGTCGTCGGCGAGCGTTCGCAGCGACTTGCTGCACACGATGGTCGCACCGCAGTACACCGGGAGGAAGTGGGCCGCCATCCGCGAGAACACGTGGCTCAGCGGCAGGGTCCAGAGGAACACGTCATCGGCCCCGACGTCGAGGGCCTCCAAGCAAGACTCGATGTTGGACAGCAGGTTGCGATGGGTGAGCATCACTCCCTTCGGGTCGCCCGTGGTCCCCGACGTGTAGATGAGCGTACACAGGTCGTCCGGCTGCGCATCGGCGGGTTGAAAGTCATGACCCGAACCTGCCTGAAGGAACTGCGTAAACGTCTGTGCGTGGGGAGATGGCTCGAACGACACCAGCCTCGGCTTCGGGTCCACGCCTTCGATAGCGGTCACACAGCGGGCAACGATGCCCGCGTCCTCGCAGAACAGCAACTTGGCCCCGCTGTCCTTCAGGATGTACCGAACTTGAGGTGCCGCGAGCGTGGGGAAGAGCGGCACCAGCACCACGCCGGCGAGCTGAGCCCCCCAGTCGAGGAGCGCCCACTCGGGCCGGTTCTCCGACATCAGCGCGATGCGGTCGCCCGATACGATGCCCGACGCCCGAAGCGCCGATGCGACCTCGCGGGTTCGGGCGAGTAGGTCGCGATACGTGAGCGTCACGAACCGTGAGCCGTCGCGTTGCATGAGCGCAGGCTTGTCGCCGTACTTCTCGGCAGAGACGAGTAGGGCAGCTCCGAGGCTGGGGGGCTGTAACATGCCTGCGGGTTTCGCCGCGCTCAAATGGTCTACCTGCACGAGCGATAGGCTCAGAATCCGCGACCGATGCTCCCGATCTGCCCGGCGATGTCCGCATGAATCACGAACCACTTGTCCGTGTCGTATTCGCGGCATATCTCGGCAAGCTGGTTGTCGGACGACGCGGCCGGCACGTCCACACTTTGATAAGACTCGCCCTGCATCCGCTGAACAGACGAGAGGGCGCCGTGGAGATCGCTGGACGCCTTGCCGAGGGCGTCGGTCACAGTGAGCAGAGACAACGAGGTAGCGACCAGCGCGCGATCGTAGGTCTCCGCGAGCTGCCGACATCGCTGCGGCGGAGGGAATGATCGAAACCTCTGTATCAACCCGTTCCACTCGGAGCGCATGGTGTTCGCCTGAGCCGACAAATCCTCGTGCGGGGCTTTGGGGTCCTCGCCGGCCATGATCCGCTCTAGGTTGTCCGCGCCGCCCGAGACGGAAAGCTTCGTCATTGCGACCATCAGGGAAGAAATTTGATCCTTGGCCATGTCCACCCGCTGCTTCTCGATGCGCTCCAGGTGCTCCAGCCATTTGCGGATGTCTTCCGGCATCATTTTGCGCTCTGGTGGCGGGGAACCCTCGGCTTGGGCGATGCCTGTGGCCGGCTTGGAGCCTTCGGCTTGCAACAGGCCGGTTGTGGGCCGACTGCCCTCGGCCTGGAGCACTCCGGTTGCTCGGGTTTTGGCCTTCGCTTGCCAGGGGCCGTACTTACCGATAAGGATGCCTGCCACGAGGATGACGGCCAGCGCTCCGACTCCCAGCGCCAGCTTAGTTCCCATGGGTATTCCGGGTGCCTTTGCGGCAGCCGAACGCTCTCGCACCTGCGGCTGCTGGCTCGTGGCTGCAGCCGGCGCGGCGAGTGCCGCGCCACAGTGGATGCAGTATCTCGAACCGGGCTGATTGTCTTGTCCGCACTTCGGGCAGTTCATGGCTCACTCCCCGGCGTGGCTCTTGCACAGCGCCGACACCGAATTCTATCCCTCGCCGCTCACATTGGTGAGGGTCTATTATATCTAGACGCATGAAGGTGCTCTGCGGGTCGCACCCGCTGAGGGCGACAATCAACAATGTATGCTCGTTCCTCTCCTAGTTGCCCTCGTCCTGGCCCAAGCCGGCGTGCCTGTGTGGCCTGGCGCGCCCATCCCAGACGCATTCGAGCGTGGGCAACGCCTTGCCACCTTGCGCAACGGCGTCGCCGAGGTCGGTAAGGATTGGCGCCAGCCTGCGGGCCTGTGGTTCGACGGCATCGCGAAGCGGCACAGCCAGTGGGCATGGCTGCTGACTCCCGAGTGCGCCTCCGAGTGGCTGGGCTATCAGGCGGGCCGCGAGCTACGCACCTCGGAAGATGCGCTCCGGCTCTGGACCGAGTGGTCGAGCGCGCACGAAGGCGAGTTGGTGGTCGTGCTACTCCTGACCGCGTTTCCCAAGCTGACGCCGGTCACGCGGGAAGCCGAGACTATGGCCGACAGATGGAGCCTGGAGAAGCTGACGGCCGCGTTGAGCATAGATCGTTCTCCCTGCCCGCTGAAGGAGGCGCGCCTTGTCGAGCGACTCTCTGGCGACAACGAACGAGTGGCCTCGGGCTATCCATTCGGTCTGGCGGCAGCCTTGTGCTTCGAGGAGCCGGATCGCCCCGGCATGCACCCGACTTACGTGCCGCCCGGGCCTTACTACGGTGCGGTGTGGACGCTGCGCTTCGACGTTCGCTTCGCCCCGGAAGACTGGCGCGAGGTCAAGCTCTCGTTCGTCTCCCGCTCGGTGAGAACCGACGTGGTGTTTGCCAAGGTCGAGGGCAAATCTGCGGGAGAACCGAGGCGAGCCAGGCGATAGTCCATGGGTATACTCGCCGGGTTCAAATAGGGAGCTGCGGAATGATCGTCGTCGTCAAGCCGGGCACGTCCGATGAGGAGCTGGACCGGCTACTTGAGTTCATCCAGAGCCAGGGCTATAGCACACACCTCTCGCGCGGAGTCGAGCGCACGATTGTAGGCATTATCGGTGACGAGCCTCTCACCCTGAGAGACAGACTCTACGGTCTGCCGTGTGTGGACGAAGTCGTTCCCATTTTGAAGCCCTACAAGCTGGTCGCTCGCGCAGCCAAGCCTGCGGGCACGGTGTTCGACGTTCGCGGAGTGACCATCGGTGGTCCGACGATCACGGTCATGGCCGGCCCCTGCACCGTGGAGAGCGAGCAGATGCTGCTCGAGACGGCGCGACGAGTGAAGGCCGCTGGGGCATCCATCTTGCGAGGTGGCGCGTACAAGCCGAGCACCTCGCCATACAGCTTCCACGGGATGGGAGAAGACGGTCTCCGCATTCTCGCCGCGGCACGCGATGAGACCGGTCTGCCTGTCATCACCGAAGTGATGGACACGCGGGACGTCGGACTGGTCGCTAAGTACGCGGACATCCTTCAGGTGGGCACGCGCAACATGGCGAACTTTAGTCTGCTGCGAGAGATCGGGCGCTCTCGGTTGCCGGTGATGCTGAAGCGCGGCTGGGCGTCGAACATCGAGGAGTGGCTGCAGGCCGCCGAGTACCTGGCAAGCGGGGGCGACGAGCACATCATCCTCTGCGAGCGCGGGATCCGCACCTTTGAGCAAGCCACTCGTAACACGTTCGACATCAATGCCATCCCGGTAGTCAAGGACCTGTCGCACCTCCCCATCGTCGCCGATCCCAGCCACGGGACCGGGCGTTCCGGGCTCGTGCCCGCCGTCGCGCTCGCGGCCATAGCTGCTGGGGCGGACGGGCTGATGATCGAAGTCCACCCCGAACCGACCAAGGCGCTGAAAGACGGAGCGCAGAGCCTAACCTTCGAGGGCTTTCAGGCGCTCATGGCGGCCGCCGAAAAGGTGGCAGCAGCCGTCGGACGCCAACTCGGAGGCCATGCGGCGTAGAAGCTTTGGCCGGGTTGGCATCGTCGGGCTCGGCCTCGTTGGGTCGAGCCTGGGCCTTGCCCTTAGGAAACACGGCGTATGCAAAGAGGTGTTCGGCTTCGATACCGACCCCGAAGCGCGCGACATCGCATTGCAGGCCGGCGCGGTCGAACAGACCTACGAAGCCCTGAACCACCTGGGTGCCGCGGACATCCTCGTGCTCGCCGTTCCGCCGCCAGCCGTCGTGCCCTGTCTCGTGGAGGCGGACGTGTTTGCCCGCGATGGGTGCATCGTGACGGACACCGTGAGCGTGAAGGCCGGAATCGTCTCGTGGACTAAGACCTATCCATTGCGATTTCGTCCTCGATTCGTCGGAGGTCACCCGATGGCGGGAAGGGCGAACTCCGGACCCAGCCACGCGACCGCGGACCTCTTCGACGGTGCCACTTGGGTGCTGACCCCGACTGCAGACACAGACAACGCGGCGTTGCAGACCGTCAAGGGCCTGGTGGAGTCCATCGGGAGCAAGCCGCTGCTGCTGTCCCCGGAAGAGCACGACCGTCATGCCGCCGTGCTTTCGCACCTACCCCACGTTCTCGCATCTACGCTGATGCGAATGAGTGCGATGCTGACCCATCCACAGATGGCAGGCCCTAGCTGGGCCGACCTTACCCGCGTCGCCGCTAGCTCCCCGGAATTGTGGCAGAGCATCATCGCCAGCAACCGCGACGAGGTGGTGTCTACGCTATACGACCTCGAATACTATCTGAGGGAGATGCGCGACTTCATTCAGGCGCACGACGACCAGAAGGTGCTAGAGCTGTTGAGCGAGTCGAAGCGACTGAAGGACGAGGCGAGTCGATGAGCCGGGCCTGGCGTGTGAGGGGCGGACGCCCGCTTGTCGGGCGTGTGATCAGCCCTCCGGACAAGAGCATCTCGCATCGCGCTCTCATCCTGGGTGCACTGGCTGAGGGGACCACGACGATTCGGGGCATGCTGGAAGGTGAAGACTGCCTGGCGACAGTGAGAATCGTCCGGCAATTAGGTGTCTCGGTGGAGCGACTCGGACCTGGCGAGTGGTCCGTGACCGGGGGCTCGCTCAAAGAGTCCGACGATGTGCTGAACGCCGGAAACTCCGGTACGACGATGCGCCTAATGGCAGGAGTGCTTGCCGGGTGCCCTTTCCTCTCCGTACTCACGGGCGACGACTCGCTACGTCGAAGACCGATGGCGCGGATCGTCGAGCCGCTGCGAAAGATGGGGGCCGATGTAGATGCGCGAGAGGATGGTCGCCTGGCTCCGCTCACAATCCGGGGCGGTGGGCTGCACGGCATTCGGTACGAGAGCCCCATTGCGAGCGCCCAGGTGAAGAGCTGTGTACTGCTCGCGGGCTTGCAGGCCGAGGGCGAGACTGTCGTCACAGAGCCATCGCTGAGCAGGGACCACACCGAACGAATGCTAGTTGCGTTCGGTGCCGATGTCGAGCGATCGGACCTGAGTGTTGCTGTGCGCGGTGGAACTAGGCTGAGAGCGACGGACGTCGAGGTGTCCGGCGATGTGTCCTCAGCAGCTTTTCCACTGGTAGCAGGTCTGATCGTGCCGGGGTCTTCGGTGGAAGTGCTCGGCGTCGGTGACAACCCGACGCGAACGGGTCTGCTGGATCTCCTGATCGGCGCAGGCGCTCACTTGCACATAACGAGGCGACGGGAGCAGGCGGGAGAACCGGTTGCCGACATGACAGCCGAGCATTCGCCCTTGTCAGGCCTCTCCGCCGCGGGTGATCTGGTGGTGCGCATGGTGGACGAGGTGCCTGCCTTCGCGGTCGCCGCGACACAAGCTGACGGGTACACAGAGCTGTCGGGCGCGTCCGAGCTGCGGCACAAAGAGAGCGATCGGCTGGCGACGATCACCGCGGAGCTGCGCAAGATGGGTGCCGACATTCGCGACACACACGACGGGCTGCTGGTGCACGGGCCGACGCAACTGCATGGAGCCGTGGTGTGTAGCCACGGCGATCACCGCATTGCGATGAGCCTCGCGGTCGCTGGGCTCGCGGCGAAGGGGGAAACCGTCGTAGAGGACGTGGAGTGCGTGGACACCAGCTTTCCAGGGTTCGTCGAGATGATGCATTCGCTCGGAGCCGACATCCGTGAAGCGTGATGGTCTGGTCATTGCGATTGACGGACCCTCGGGGGCAGGGAAGAGCACGGTTGCAAAGGCGCTAGCCGAGCGCCTCGGTCTCCACTATCTGGATACCGGCGCGATGTATCGGGCACTTGCCCTGACAGCAACTCGAGCAGGGCTTACCGACGCACCCGCCGATGCACTCGGCGACTTGGCGGCCAGCCTTCAGATCGTCTTCGAAGGTCCCCCGACCGCCCAGCGGGTCATCTGCCAAGGACGCGACGTTACCGAGGAGATACGAACCCCCGAGACCGGCGATCTGGCTTCCGCATTGTCCGTTCATTCGACTGTCCGGCGAGCGATGGTCACGGCGCAGCAGCGCATCATCGAGTCGGGCGGGTGGACTTTGGAAGGACGCGACACCACCACCGTCGTCGCGCCCGATGCAGACCTCAAGGTCTACTTGGATGCTTCGCCCGAGGTACGTGCCCGTCGTCGCTACGAGGAGCTGACCGCGAGAGGCATCGAGACCACTGTTGCCGAGGTTCTGGCGCAACAGAGGGAGCGTGACTGTCGGGACAGCACGAGGGAAGACTCGCCCTTGCGGCGCGCGCCGGATGCCATCATCGTGGACTCCAGCGATCTGAGCGTCGAGCAGGTGGTGGATCGCATCGTCTCTCGGCTGGAGGAGTAGTGGGACGCGTACTCTATTGCATCGGTCGCTCCGCCTTCCGGGGCCTCTTCGCAGCGGCCGGCGGACTGGAGTGGGTGCACGAAGAGCGTGTGCCGAAAACGGGTTCGCTGATCGTCGCACCGAACCATCTGAGCTTCGCCGACCCGCCGGCGGTCGGGAGCGCGACGCACCGACCCCTGTGCTTCATGGCCAAGAAGCAGTTGTTCGTGCCCGTAGTGGGTCGGGTCCTGAAGATGGTGTGGGCGTTCCCGGTGGATCGAGGCTCGGCAGACTTGGCGGCGATCCGCAAGGCTCAAGCCTTACTGCGCGCCGGCGAGGCGGTGCTGGTGTTCCCAGAAGGCACGCGCGGCAACGGCAGGTCGCTCGGCGAACCGAACCAAGGGGTCGCGCTGCTTGCTAAGCTTGCCTCGGCCCCAGTGATCCCTGTGGCAGTGGTGGGGTCCGACCGGTTCCTACCCAGGGGCGCGAAGCTGCCCAGACGCGCGAAGATTAGTATCGTGTGGGGTGAGCCGTTCACCTACGCTTCGGTGGCAGAGGGTCTCGACGAAAAGGAGGCCCGTCGACGCTTTGCACTCACCCTGATGGAGCGAATCCGGGACTTGGCAGCGGAGCGGGGACTGGTGTTGGACATTCCATGGGCCAACCTCCATCCGGCTGTAGGAGAGCGGTAAGCACCGCGATGTTGGCTGGGAGGTATTCTGTGCGTTTGCACGGGTCGGGCAAGGCTGCCGCGACCGTGTCTCGAAGAGGAGATAGGTATGTTGCTGCAACTGAACGAGCGTGAGATGGAGTTCCTGGCTCGGGTGAAGGAGTTCGTCGAGAGGGAAGTGCGCCCCAATCACCGTGCCTGGGAAGCCCAGGGCGGCTGGCCGGACAGTCTCTGGCCTATCCTTACGGAGATCGGCCTTCTCACTATGGTTGTCCCGCAAGAACTCGGAGGTAGCGGGGTTAGTTGCGGCTGCTATGCCGAGGCGGTGCGTGAGGTGTCTAAGGGGGACGGGGCGCTGGGGATGAACGTCGCCGCCCTGAACGCCCTCTGCGCGGGGCATCTCGTCCGGTTCACTACCCCTGAGCAGCAGGCGCTCTATTTGCCCAAGATCGTCAGTGGCGAGTGGCGGATGGGTTGGGCACTAACCGAGCCGACGGCGGGCAGCGACGCGCGCGGCGTGCGCACCACCGCAGTTCCCGCACCCGAGGACGTATACGGCCCGGACCGCTGGTACCTCACCGGCGAGAAGATGTTCATCACCAACGCAGCGCGGGCGCAGTTGGTAGTAGTGATAGCTCGCGTCTCGGAGAACGATATGGGGGCATTTCTCGTGGAGACCGGCCAACCCGGCTACCGAAATGAGCCGCGGATCGAGACCACGGGCGTGAAGGCCAGCTACACCACGCGCTTCCGTCTGGACAATGCCATCGGGTGGCGCACGCCCGGTAGCTTCTCGGAATCGATCGGGCTATTGCAGAGGGGGCGCATCGGGATCGCTGCGATGGCGTTAGGTATCGCTGAGGCAGCACTCGAGGCGGCGATTCCCTACTCGAAGGAGCGAGAGCAGTTCGGACGGCCTCTTGCACAGAACCAAGCGATCCAGTGGATGCTGGCCGACTCGGCTACGGAGATCGAAGCTGCTAGGCTGCTGATCCACAAGGCGGCGCGAATCTACGACGAGGGCGGCGAGGTGCATCTCGCTGCGTCCCAGGCCAAGCTCTTCGCCACGGAAGCGGCCTCTCGGGTGACGCACCGAATGTTGCAGATCTTCGGTGGGCGTGGATACACTACCGAGTACGATGTGGAGAAGTATTGGCGAGACGCGCGACTCTGCGAGATCGGTGAAGGCTCGTCCGAGGTACAGCGGATCATCATCTCCCGCGAGCTGCTGCGCTAACGCCGGTCGAATGCCGTGAGTGCCGAGCCTCCTCCCCTTACGCGTAAGGCGAGGCGTCGCAGGGAGTTCCGGCTTCGCCCTATGGGTGTCGGCGAGATCTTCGACGAGGCTCTCACTCTCTATCGTGAGAACGCCAAGCTGTTCTTATCGGTGATCTGGCTCCCCGCATTGATCATCACTGCCTGGGGTTCCATTGCAGCGATCGCTCCCTTTTACTTCGTCGAGCCGACCGATACCTCTTTCGGAATTGCGCTCGCGTGGCTGCTGTTGACACCGCTTGGGCTCATCGCGTGGGCCTATCAGCAGGCGGCGATAACCTACGCAATCGCTGAGCGGTATCTCGGGAATCCGATCACTGCGCAGGATGTGCGGCGTGGTGTCGCGGGCAGCATGTGGCGAATGATCGGGAGCTTCTTCCTGGTAGCGACTGCGCTGTTCGCCTCCATCTGCGTGTTCGGGATCGCGCTCGGAATGGTGGGTGCCATTGATGATATGTCTCCTTATGCGGCTGCGGTGCTAGTGGCGCTCGGCATGTGTGGTTTCCTGATTCTGGTGCTGTTCCTGGCGGTGCTTCTTGCGTTCGTAGCACCTGTGATCGTAGTCGAGCAGGCTGGGGTGCTCGGAGCGATAGGGCGTAGCGTGCGCCTCAGCACCTCGCGCTTTCTAAGAACGCTCGGCATTCTCATGTTGCTCGGCCTCGTGAGCGTGGTGCTGTCCCTTGTAGCGGAGATGGCCGTATCCGTGACGTTCCTTCCGTTCGGAGGCGGGCAGTTCTTCTCGGACGAGCCTATCGTCAGCCTGAGTGGGGTGAATGCACTCCAAGAAGGTGTTAAACTGATACTGTCGGGTGCGCTCAGCATCCTGGTAGTCCCCTTCATGTCCGCCGCCATCGTACTAACATACTTCGACATTCGAATCAGGAACGAGGCCTTCGATGTGGAGCTGCTGGCGAAGAACCTTCGGCGCGAGCCTACTTCTTCTGAGTTCCTGCTGTAGCCTCTTAGCCGACAACGGCGCACTGCTGCAAAGGGCGGAGAAGGCGCTTACTCGTGGCAGCCAGTCCGAACAGGCGGCGGTAGCTGCGGAATTGGACCGAGCCGGCTACCGAAACTTCGCCCTGCAAGTGGCAGTTAGGGGCGGCAAGACAGAGCGCCAAGAAGCCCTAAGGTCGCTAAAGAGCCTGCAACAACTCGAGAGGCTGGAAAAGCCCCCCATCCCTGCCGGCGTGTCGGAGCAGGCCCGTCGCATCCTGCAAGATCCCGTCTTCGCGCCACCATCGAGCCGCCAGACACTCGGCGAGTGGCTATTAGACCGCATCAACGCGTTCCTGCGATGGCTAACGCGCCTGACCGCGGACCTGGCACCCAGTGCGGCGGCCCTCGACAACGTGCTGACGTGGGTGGGCTTCATCGCAGCCGGGATAGCCGTTGCAATGGCGGTGACCGTGGTGGTGCTGCGGCGTCGTGGGATCCACAGCACTTCGATCAGACGTCGCAGCGATGAGGGTGACCACGAGTATACACAGGCGAGCTCCAGGGAGTGGCTTCGGCTCTCGGACGAATCGGCGGCACTCGGGAACCTGAATAGCGCGTTGCGATATCTGCTGCTTGCGGCGTTGGCCAGGCTCGACGAGGCGGGCATCATCCGACACGAGCCAGGCTTGACCAACGGGGAGTACGTGCGCCGTGCCCGCAGCCGGGACGCAGCACGCTTTGCTCGCCTCGTGCCGCTAGTACTGGCCTACGAAGGGGCTTGGTACGGCGCCGGCCACGTGACGGCAGAGCAGGTGAAGGCGGTTAGAGAACACTTCGGGAGTGTCGATGCAGCCTGCGCGGAGATCGCTCGATGAGGCTCGTCGGGCGACTCGTAGCGGCCATTGTGATTGCAGCCATTCTCCTTACCATGTTCGGGGGTGTCTCCATCCTATCACGGCGGCAGCGGGACCCGGGCTCCCGCTCCACCTATTCGACAGGCCCGGGCGGTCTGGCGGCCCTGTACCGCTTGGTGGGAGCGATGGGTTATGAGGTGTCGCGTTCGCGCACACCACTCGACAGTGTCAAAGAGCCGCCTCGGATCCTCGTCCTCGCAGAAGGCGGCATCGCCCCCGGCAGACGGCATCCTGGGGGACTAGGCGGGGGCAGTGCCGGCTGGGAGCGCGCCCTAGGCCTTGCGCGAGCCGGTTCGACCCTGGTACTGCTTGGGGCAGCAGATCTGCCTGGTATCGAGGAACAGATTGGACTGTCCCGAGCCTCAGCGCCGAGTCGCGCGCGCTCGGTCCATCCTGCGATGGGGGACGTGCGTGTTGTCACCGTTCATGCTCTGCGCCCGAGAGGCAACGATTGGGTGGTCCTTATGGCGAACGGCACCGAGCCAGTCGGTTTGGCTCGGGCATATGGCAAGGGGTGGCTGGTTGCTTTCGCTGACGCAGCGCCTTTTACGAACGAGCAACTGGGTGAAGCCGATCACGCAGAGGCCGCCATCCGGCTGATCGGGATTGCCGCACGGGGGGCTCGCTCGGTGGCCTTCGAGGAAACGATCCACGGCGCGGTGGATGACCAGTCGGGTAGCCTGTGGGGACGCATAGGCCGCCCGGGTCGCACGCTCGTCTACCACGCTCTGCTGCTGTTCGGCGTTCTAGCGGTAGCGCAAGGTTCCCGTCTGGGCTACCCTGCTTCTCGGAGGCGCCAGCAGCCTCCTCTCGGGGACTACGTTGTTGCCTTAGCGCGCCTCTATGGGGAGGCCGGTCTTGCAGGCCCCGCGCTGCAGGCGATTCGGCAGGATGCGTTGCGTCGGGCGGGGCGTCTCCTAAGATTGCCTCCGTCCGCTTCAGAGGAGACTATCCTCCAGGCCATGCCCGAGAAGGCTAAACAAGTCTTCGAAGCACAGGTTGGATCGCCATACGAGAGGCTCTCCGCTACGGAGGCGGTCAGACGTTGCCGAGAGATGGACGCAGCGGTGAACTCGCTCCGTGCTCCGGAAACGTCCTAGGACCACCACTTGCGCGGGACCTGGTTCTTTTGTGGGTAGAATGCAGTTGTCGGTGGCACGGAAGTGCTGGGCCGTAAGGCCCGCGCCGCCGACGACGCAGAATGAACGGAGGATCAAGCAGATGTTGAGAAAGATCGCATGGCTGATGCTCGCCTGCATCGCCATCGCCATCGTGGGCGGCTGCAAAGGCGCCGAGACGACGAATGGTGGCGGCGAGGAGAACGGCATGCAGAAGCCTGAGACGCCGAACGGCGGAGACACTGGAACGACTCCCCCGGCCGAGACTGGGACGGGCGACACCGGCACCTCCACCACACCGCCAGCCGGTGAGGAGGGCGGCAAGACTCCTACCGAGGGTGCGACGCCTCCTGCACCGCCGACAGAGGGCGGCAACTAGGCAAACGTCACCGGACGTTAGCAACGACGATTGCCGCACGGCACTTCGCCGTGCGGCAGCTAGCTTATGAGACGCGTAACCCTCCTCATCCTCATCTGCTGTTCTGCAGCGTTGGTGGCCGGTTGCAGGAGCGGCCCCCCGGAGGTGCCCGCATCGAGCGCGTCCGCCCCGCCTAATACCGACCGCGCGCGCTTCGCCCTGTTGGACGCCAACGGTGCGGTGGCAGTGCGCCTCGGTGCTTCCTTCGCCGAGGTCCAGAATGCCTATCCGATGCCGCACGGGGCGAAGGAACTGCCGAACGCTGAGCTACCCGGAGGCTTCGACATGCTGGCCTGGGTCCAGTCCAACGGGACCAGGCAGAACCCGGCGCAGACCCTGATAGCCTACTTTAGGGACGGACGCCTCGTGCAGATCAGCCACAGCATCGCGCCGGTGACAAGCGCCGAGGCGACTCTGTGGTCTCAGAGGTATGAGAAGAGCTTCGGAGAACCGGTCGTGGACCGACAACCCGCGCGTACCATTCGGAGCTACGGACGGGAGCAAGATGCTTGCCGCCTGCGGCTGGAAACCATCCGGTCGGGGGCGGACCACCGGTTCACCGCCACTCTGGTCGACTCGGCTCATGTGAAGGCTATGCAAGAGGCACTTCGTGCAATGCGGGAGCGCAAGAAACAGTGAGGAGTTTGCTGCTGGTTGCGGCTCTCGGACTGTTGCTGAGCGGCTGCACGGGTGACAGGCCGAAGCCGGAAACTACGCAGGCCGCCCCGCCGAAGCTGCAACTCATCGGCGTGAAGCCGCTGTTCTTAGGCGCAACACCTGAGCAGGTCCAGGAAGCCGTGCCCGCTCCGCCCGATGCTAAGGACATCGCCGAACAGGTGGGTGCCGACCCCGGTCTGGAGTACATGGCGTGGGAACTGCCTAGCCAGGAGAGCTTCGCTGCAGCCTTTGTTCCGGGCAAGGGTGCGGTGAAGATGATCCATCGGGTGGTGATGGAGAGTATGACCGAGGCGGAGGATGCCTTCGCCGAATACGAGAAGCGTCTGGGCAAAGGGACGCGCAAAAAGGGCGATGGCTGGATCGAGGTCGTGTACGTCCGCGAAGGCGCGAAGCTTACACTGCGAGCGAACGACGACAACGGTTTCGTGACGTTCAATGAGAACCTGGAAGACACCGCGCTGGACCCGAAGGTTCTGCGCCAGGAGGCTATCAGTGGTAATCAAGCACGTTAGTGTCATCTTAGTGTTGGTGGCAGCTTCGTTCCTAATCGGGTGCAACGGCCCGCTGCCCGAGAAGACCACGGAGAGCCCTCCGCAGCATCCACCCATACAGAATCCTCATGGCGAGCCGGGTGCCGAGGTGCCGGAAGCGCTCATACGTCTGCGCGACTCCACGCTGGAGGCCAAGGCCAAGTACGAGAAGGCCCCGAAGGACGCAGTAGTGGCGCAGGCGTACTCGAAGGCGCTCACCGAGCTAGGAGATGCGATCCAGAATGCCCCGGATCTCTCGCGCAGCACCAAGTTTCGGCAAGCGCTGCAGATGTTCCGCAAGGCAGTGGAACTCGATCCGAAGAACGAGCGTGCCGCGGCGCTGATCCAGCAGAGCGAGGCCATCTATGAGCAGATGGGTCGCCCGGTGCCGGAGAGGGAAGAGCCTGACTTCGAGCTATAGGTGGTTACCTTGCTGTGGCGCGCCGACCGAACAGCGCGCGGTAAATCAGCGCGGCAAGGCAGAAGTGGGTTAGACCGGCTATCGCTGCCATCACCACCATGATGCCGCACAGCACGTAGCCCACTACTGTAGCGCCGGCCCAAAAGGCCCAACCTGCGCCCGCCAGCATTAGCCCGCCCATGCCGCAGGCCAACCGCCTGCCCCCACCGTTCGGCGGCAACACCGGTCCTCGGAAGATAGGCCGGAGCATGTGGTTGTATAGCAGGTCGAAAGCGTGGCGAGGGAAGATGGCCCCCAAGATTCCGAGAGCGGCGAACACCCAGGCGACGTAGGCCGAACCGGTCAGGCCGGTGATCAGCGCGGAGGCCGAGCATAGCAGCGGCGTCAACCTGGCTGCAGGCTCCAAACTGCACAATGTGGCTTCGTCCAACCCCGTGAACCCTTGCATTTCCAGTCGCTGCTTCAACGTGGGCGATAGCGCCATCCTCGCACCCCCCGGTAGTCTTACCCAGATTTTACCGGTTCATGTCCCTCAATGAATGCTCCCCCACCGGCTGCGGGGACGCCGGTGGGGGAGTGGTTAGGCCCAGTCACTCTCACGCCCTGCGGCGTGCTCGCAGACTCAGGAGGGTCGTAAGTCCGATGGCAAGGCCCGCCAGCGCGCTCGGCTCAGGCACTGGTCGGGTCAGGATGAACTTGGACGATGCTGCGAGGGTACCGTCCTCTCGTCCTGTGCCGGGCTTGGCCCAGGCGAAGCCCTCGAGAACGAAGCCCTTTCCGTCGCGCAGGTCGTATACGCGGGGGCCGTTCATGGCCATGATGGTCGTAGAGATGCGCGCGAGCGTGATCTCGAGATCGTAGTCGGCCAGCACCGGGTTCATCCAGGCCAAGTAGGCGCCGTCGATCACGACCGGCAGCTCGCCCGGGTCATCTCCGTACACGCGCAGCAATCGGTCCCCGACGTCCCCTAGGATGGCGTTGCCGTTCCAGTCCACCTCGTACATGTCGATTGCGAGCGGCAAGGGCAAGGCGATCCCGAAGTTGGCGCCCCCGGGGATGTCCAGAGCGGTCACGGATTCCGTCTGGTTTCCACTCGCGAAGTCGATAAGCGTGGCAGAAAGCTCGATCTGCCCGTTCAGGTTGTACTCCAGTATCCAGTCGCTGCCTGCGTAGGTGTTCGCTGCAGCGGGCAGGGTTAGACACAAGGCCCCGGCGGCGAACGTTACGGCAAGTGTTGCTGTTCTCATGCTGTGCTCTCCTCGGCAAAGTCCTAAAGCGTGGTTCGCCTAGGGGGAGTGCAAGAGCCATGCCGAGTGTGTGGAGTGGGCTAAAAGCCGGGGGGAATACGGGTGACCATGCTCTGCAAGACCTGGAGGATGCTCACGGAAGCACGTAGAGGCTGGAGAGCGCGACGAGGATCTCTGCGATAGCGGAGCGCTTCCTCCTGACCGGCTTCCTGGTTGCTGGGTGCATGGGTATGGGGTATCGGGTGCCGAAGGGGAGTGCTGGAACGAGACGGCATGCAATTTCAGGCTCCCTTCCTTACGTATGGTCTGTCGGCTGATGCAACCCGGATACGATTTTGGTGCGAATCCTCCGAAAAACTCGGAGGGCGCTTGACACGGGGCGTCGGGTCTGGTATGATTCCTTTTCGCCGCTGCCCTGTACAGGGGTTCGGCGTCGCCGGCGACGGCGGTTGGAGCACCTTGACAGTTGCATAGTGAAAAGGTCTCGAGGGATGTCGTATCTTCACGATAGATATTCTCTGTTAGCTACAAAGAGCGTACGACGGATGCCTTGGGGCATGGGGCCGATGAAGGACGCGACCAGCGGCGAAACGCTTCGGGGAGCTGCTAATAAGCTTTGATCCGGAGATTTCCGAATGGGGAAACCCGGCCGGGCTAACACCCGGTCACCCTCGCCTGAATCTATAGGGCGAGTGGAGGGCACCCGGGGAACTGAAACATCTAAGTACCCGGAGGAAGAGAAATCGAAGAGAACCCCTGAGTAGCGGCGAGCGAAACGGGGCGAGCCTAAACCGGTCCGGCATGCTGGGCCGGGGTTGTGGGACCCACATAACGATATCGCGAAGGCTAGTGGAAGCTGTCTGGGAAGCAGCGCCGTAGAGGGTGAAAGCCCCGTACACGAAAGCTGGAGCGAGTCAGTGGGCACCCGAGTAGCACGGAGCACGAGGAACTCTGTGTGAATCTGCGCGGACCACCGCGTAAGGCTAAATACTCCATGCCACCGATAGTGCAGAAGTACCGTGAGGGAAAGGTGAAAAGTACCCCGGTGAGGGGGGTGAAATAGAACCTGAAATCGTACGCTTACAACCAGTCAGAGCACTATGCCCCGAGCGATCGGGGAACGTGTGATGGCGTACTTTTTGTAGAACGAGCCTGCGAGTTGTTGCTTGTGGCGAGGCTAAGCGGTTCAGCCGCGGAGCCGAAGGGAAACCGAGTCTGAATAGGGCGACTGAGTCGCGAGCAGCAGACCCGAAACCGAGCGATCTAGCCATGGCCAGGCTGAAGTCGTGGTAACACACGATGGAGGGCCGTACCAGTTCGGGTTGAAAACCGTTTGGATGAGTTGTGGTTAGTCCGGTGAAATGCCAATCGAGCTCGGAGATAGCTGGTTCTCCCCGAAATGCATTTAGGTGCAGCGTTACGTGATGTCTTATGCAGGTAGAGCTACTGGATGGGCTAGGGGGCTTACCCGCCTACCGAACCCAACCAAACTCCGAATGGCATAAGATTAGCGTGGCAGTGAGACTGCGAGTGATAAGATCCGTAGTCGAGAGGGCAATAGCCCAGACCACCAGCTAAGGGCGCTAAGTGATAGCTAAGTGTGAAACGATGTGAGATCGCATAAACAGCCAGGAGGTTGGCTTGGAGGCAGCCACCCTTTAAAAAGTGCGTAACAGCTTACTGGCCGAATGTGGTTTTGCGCGGACAATGTAAGGCGGCTAAGCTATCCCCCGAAGCTGTGGATCCCGATTTCGGTCGGGATGGTAGGGGAGCGTTGCATGCGCGATGAAGGTAGAGCGTGAGCACTGCTGGAGTGCATGGAAGTGAGAATGCAGGCATGAGTAGCGAGAATACGGGTGAGAATCCCGTACGCCGAAAGCCTAAGGTTTCTCCGGCCATGTTCGTCAGCCGGAGGTTAGGCGGGCCTAAGCCGAGGACGGAAGTCGTAGGCGATGGACAGCAGGTTGATATTCCTGCCCCGTGCAGGGGTGCGATGGGGTGACGTTTCGGGAGGCTCCTACCACACCGTTGGTAGATGTGGGAAGGAAACCGCGTGGCCGGTAGGCAAATCCGCCGGCAGAATCGCGGCCAACGACGAAGTGGAGTGGAAACACAAAGCGAAGTGGAGCTGACCGGGGCCGCGAAAAACCTCTAAGCATAACCCTTGTACGCCCGTACCGCAATCCGACACAGGTAGGTGAGTCGAGGAGACTAAGGCGTTCGAGCGAACTCTGGCTAAGGAACTAGGCAAACGGGCCCCGTAACTTCGGAATAAGGGGCGCCCCGGCGAGAGTCGGGGCCGCAGCTAAGCAGCCCGGGCGACTGTTTACCAAAAACACAGGCCTCTGCTAAGACGAAAGTCGACGTATAGGGGCTGACGCCTGCCCAATGCCTGTAGGTTAAGAGGAGGTGTTCGGAGCAATCCAAAGCACCGAATCGAAGCCCAGGTGAATGGCGGCCGTAACTCTAACGGTCCTAAGGTAGCGAAATTCCTTGTCGGGTAAGTTCCGACCCGCATGAAAGGCGTAACGACTTGGGCGCTGTCTCAGCCAGAAGCTCGGTGAAATTGTAGCACCCGTGAAGATGCGGGTTCCCCGCGGCAGGACGGAAAGACCCCATGGAGCTTTACTACAACTTTAGATTGTGTTTCCGGCTAACTTGTAGAGCGTAGGTGGGAGCTTCGGCATCAATGGAACACCACCCTTGTTAGTTGGAAGTACTAACCCTGACCGTTATCCGGTTAGGAGACAGTCTATGGTGGGTAGTTTGACTGGGGCGGTCGCCTCCCAAAAGGTAACGGAGGCGCCCAAAGGTTCCCTCAGGCTGGTCGGAAATCAGCCGTCGAGTGTAAGGGCACAAGGGAGCTTAACTGTGAGACATACCGGTCGAGCAGATGCGAAAGCAGGGCCTAGTGACCCTCTGGTTGTGTGTGGGCACGCCAGGGTTCATCGGATAAAAGCTACCCTGGGGATAACAGGCTGATCTTACCTAAGCGCTCATAGCGACGGTATGGTTTGGCACCTCGATGTCGGCTCGTCACATCCTGGGGCTGGAGTAGGTCCCAAGGGTTAGACTGTTCGTCTATTAAAGTGGCACGCGAGCTGGGTTCAGAACGGCGTGAGCCAGTTCGGTCCCTATCCGCCGTGGGCGTAGGAGACTTGAGGAGAGTCGTTCCTAGTACGAGAGGACCGGAATGAACGGACCTCTGGTGTACCTGTTGTACCGCCAGGTGCAGACGCAGGTTAGCCAAGTCCGGATCGGATAAGCGCTGAAAGCATCTAAGCGCCAAGCCGACTCCAAGAATAGGTCTCCCTCCCCTCGTGGGTTAAGACCCCCGGAAGACTACCGGGTCGATAGGCCGCAGATGTACGCACGGTAACGTGTTCAGTCCAGCGGTACTAATCGGTCGAGCGGCTAACTAGAGAGCTGCAATCATGACACGACACTCCTACACAGACCTCGTAACTATGCAACTGTCAGGGTGCTCTTGACAATCCAAGAGCGATCCATCCGATCTCAATTCGGGTGACCATGGCGAGGGAGAAACACCCGTTCCCATCCCGAACACGGTAGTTAAGCCCCTCAGCGGCGAAAGTACTTGGCTGGCAACGGCCCGGGAGGATAGCACGTTGCCCGGATTGATAGCTTACAGCGGCCCCGATACCCATCGGGGCCGCTGCGCTTTCTTCTCCTTCCCAATAGAGCGGGGAACACTTCCTTCGGGTACCCGTGACGTGGTGCGCACAGTGCTGAGAGGGCAATCGCGTGTAAGCATCTGTGAGCACAAGCGGCAGCGACTGCCGTTCCCCGAAACGATCAACCGGAAAGACGGCGTAGGTCAGCGGCGGGGGGTGGGTTCGGCAGCAACCTTCACGCGCAGTTTCAACGTCGTACCACCGCGCAGCACCGTAATAGGAAGCCAGCCGTCCAGTGGCTGCGAGAATACCGCACCGGCGAAGTCGGCGGAGGTACGCACGGGGAGGCCGCCCGCTTCGATAATCACGTCGCCTATCGTTAGTCCCGCCACCTGCCCGGGTCCACCCAAGGTCACCCCTACCACGGCCGCACCCGGACGGTTACGGGCGTTATCGCACTGAATCCCCACCCACCTGTGCCTGACAACATAGGGCGGTTGTGCCAGGCCCTCGGCGACACGCTGCACCAGGCTGGGTGGTAGCGCGAACCACACTTGCGAAGGCGTTTCTGCTCCCGGCGTGCTAGCCTTCTGCGCCCTCAGTAGACCCACGAATTGCCCCTTCGAGTTGACAACCGGAGCACCACTCAGCCCGACGGCCGAACGCTCCAGGTGCACCTCGACCAAGGGCATAAACCGGTTGGTGTGCGCATCCACACCGATTGCCTCGGAGCCAGGCAGGGCGGCGTGCATCACCTGGGCGCCGGGGAGGAACACACGCGCCGAGGGGTCAGGGGCGACCCGCTGGGTGCTCTGAAGAGGCAGAACCGAGAGAGAGGCAGGGATTGACGCAAGGCGGATACTGGCAAGTCGAGTGCGCGGATCGGCCCCGAGCATCTGCGCAGGAATCGGCTCGTGGCCAGGCACCGTTACGGTAACACTGACTTGGTCCGGTCGGCAATACAACTCCTCGGCGGTGCCGGAGTCGGTACGAACACCGTACACGAACAGCTCTCCCGGTACGAGCGCGATGCCATCCGCGCGCACCAGCACGCCGATGCCACCGCGAACCAAACCTTTGGTGAGACCGGGACGTGCCTGTTGCCGCGCGGTGACCGAGATCACGCACTTCTCGATGGCCGATAGAGCGGCTGCAGGCTCATCCACCTCGTCCTGCGCGAATGAGCACAGCGGCAGAGCCGAGAGTAGCAGCAAACTAAGTATCAATAAACAGCGAGCCTTCATCAGGTGACACCACGGCGGCTTCCACCGCTCCTGTATTCGCGTTCGGAGAGAGCTCCACAGCGATGATCTGTGTAGGGCCCTCCGATGCGGGGCCAATCGGGGCTGGAATTTTCGGGTCTTCCACCAGGGCGACGCGTTCGGTGCGGACGGGCGCAGTTATGCTCCGTGCCTGCCCTTGGCGCATGCTCGCCTCGGCTAGATGCGGCTGGCGAACCTCCTGCACCGACGGTGAAGGCGCCTTAGTATCGGTGATGGCGGTCGGAGCAGGCTGTGGCTCGGGCGACTTGACGATCTCACCTTCGCCCGGCGTGCCGCTGATCAGGCCGTTTCGCAGCGTCGGGCCGACGAGCCAAAGCGCTAGGGCCGCTGCCCCGCACACCCCGGCAAGAGAGGCTCCTCGCCTCATCGTAGCGACAGCAGCTGCCCGCTGACGCTGGGCTTCCCGGCGGGCCAGGATCGTTCGGCGCACATCGTCCCACTGCACTCTCGGGCTAACGTCGGCAGGACGCGTGGACGCCAATAAGCGACCGACCGCACGAAAGGCCTCCACTTCTCTGGCGCAGTCGGGGCACGTCTCGAGATGGTTTCGAACGAACCTGTCCAGGCGACCGTTGCGAAGTTCGTTGTTCGCATAGGCCGCGGCGCTGCGGCGCACCAGCATGCAGGCCAGTTTCATTCCAGTACCTCCAACAGGGGCTGAAGCCTATCCCGGAGTGCTCGTCTGGCTCGCAGCACTCTCAGCTTGGCCCCACCGTACGTGCACCCGAGTATCTGGGTGATTTCGTCGTAGTCCTTCTGCTCCACGTCACGAAGCACGATCATCAGCTTGTGGTGCTCCGGCAGCGCGTTGAGTGCTCGACGCACGGCATCGGCTCGGCGCTCTGCCACGATGTTCGCCACAGGGTCGCTAGGTTCGCTCGTGGTCATCCACAGCAGGGCACCGGCCGCCTCCTGGTCCTCCAGGGCGGTGCGCCGCGAGCGCATTCTTGCCCGGTCCGTGCATAGGTTGACCGCGATTCGGAGCAGCCAAGTGGTGAAGCGACACTCGTCCCGGAAGCGATGCAGGTTCTCGAATGCGCGAACGAAGCACTCCTGGGTGATGTCTTCGGCATCGTCGCGGCCCGAGGCAAGGTGCGACACGAACCGAAAGACAAGCTTTCGGTAGCGCTCGAACAGCATGGCGAACGCCGGGAGATCGCCACCCCTCGCCCGGATTACGAGTTGGAGGTCGGTGACGTCCCAGCTTCCTTCGCCGATTGCCTGGGTCAGTGTCGCAGCGCGTCCTTCCATCGTCTCGTCGCTTCCCGATGGGATAGACGGGCTGGCCCCGCCGTCGGTTATCACGATGTTCGTCCCTCTTCAGTGTGGACGTCGAACCCAGCGTACTACGTCAGGCCCCCTTAGCGGCTCCGTACTTCGAATTTTGGAGCTTCTGAGCCGTTGTCCTCATATTCTGACGAAATGGCGGCCTCGATCGTGCGATTCGTCGCTGGCTAAGCCAGAGACCGGGGGCGCCCGCAAGGCGCCCCCGAACCAACCGCAGCCCGGTAGCTCGCTACCGCCAGAGAAGAGCGTTCGCCTGTTCGATGAGCAGGCAACCGATAGGCTCCTCGTCGCTATCGACCAGGTAGCCAGAGTGGAAGAGCACGTGTGGTCGGTCGCGAAGCGTGCTGAAATCAGTGGCCGAGAGTGCGATGACCATCTCGATCTGCACCAACGCCTCCAGCGGGTCGTCCTCGTAGATGGCTTCGAACAGCGCCGCGACGACGTCGTCCGCGATCTTCGGCTTTTGCGTGGCGCCCGCCGCGACGGTCGAGAAGTACTCGACGTTGTCGCGGAGGTCGTCGCGATCCTCGATTACCACTGTCCAGCACAGCTCCACGGTTTCAGGAGGTGAGATGCGGCCGTTCTCGAGCCGAGTTACATAGGTGACCTTGAGGCGATACGTCGTTCCCGGAGGCGAGAAAAGCAGTGCACGGTTGCCGAGCTTCCCGCCCTGAGCAGCGAATGCGATGTCCACCACGGAGCGGTCCAGGTGCTGGGAGTTTGCGTATACCCAGCCCGAGTTGAAGTTGGTATTCAGCCCGCTTCCCGGCCCGTACACGAACGCCCCGCACTTGTACAGCGGCGTCTCCTTCGAGACGCACACTCGCTGCACCAGGGTATTCGCCGTGATCTCCACGTTGTTCGCCTCGAGCACGTCGCGCACGGTAAAGCCGTCAATGTTGATAGTCTGCGGCCGGAAGACCCGCGCACGTGTGAGCCCGAGACCTACCGGCGGCTTCTCGACGATGAGGTTCTTCAGCGGCCTGCAGTTACCGTCACCGCCTGTTGGCCCGTTAGAGACCACTACCATAACGAAGGTAGTAGCCGAGTTGCCGCATCCATCCGTGATGGTGAGGCCCAGGGAGTGTGCGCCATCGGTGTATTTGGTCGTATCCCACAGCGACGAGATTGCCGAGCCCACGCCACTCGGTGGGTTTAGCCCCACTATGGACCCGTCCACCATGACCGACCACTCCGTCGTCTGCCCGTCGGACACGAGCGCGGAGACCGTCACGATCCCTTTGACGACAGCGCCATTTTGGGGGACGATATCGGTGAGGGTCGGCGCGTTGTTGTTGACGCGCACCGTGGCAATCGGGGTCTGAGCCGAGTTGCCGCACACGTCGGAGGCCACCAGGCGAATAGTGTGCAGCGAGTTGTCAGACAGGCCCGCAGTGTTCCAATCGTATTGGACGTTCGCACCCTCGCCAGCAGCGACCTGAACGCCGTCTATACGCAACTCCCAGGCACCGGGTCCGGAGAAGTTGTCCTGGACGGTACCTCGGATGGTCACCACGCCGTTCACGCACTGCCCGTCGGCCGGGTAGTTGATGGTCGGTGTTGGCGGCGTGTTGTCCACGTTGAGCAGCAGCGTATCTTGTGCCGAGCCCTCGCTGCCCCAGACATCCAGAGTAAGCACGTGAGGGCCGTCTGGCACGCCCAGAGCCAGCGGGTCATAGCCGATCGAGATGATCGGGGGCGGTGTGCCGAAGTACGTCTCGCTGAAAAGCGTGTGCCCGAGGTCGTCCTGCACGCGCACGTGAAGCGGCAGTGGTCCGCCCACGCTGAAGGTGATCTGAGCAAAGAATCGTGCGCAAGCGCCGTCGGGCGGGCTGGTGAAGACCGCGACATACGGCTGCGCCTGAGCAGCCAGGAGCAGCAACAGGGCAGCAGTTACTATACTTAAGCGACCCAGGATCATCGAGGGCACTCCTTCCTACTAGTGCAACGACGCACGCGACAGCGCCGGATAACCCAGCAAAACCCAAGCTTCTACCGGGTAGTGTAACTCCGGTGCTGCCTCCTGTCAATCCATCCGGCAGGCGATTTGCGCGGGATGGCACGAAAAACGCCAAATCTACGGGGCGCTAGCCGTGTTTGCCTCGCCGGTATAGTGGCAACGCGTATCGGGTATACCTACTCGAACACTTATTTGTGAAAGGTGCAACAAATGCGAGCGGAGTCCCTCGAGTTCTTCAAGAGCATCGTCAACGCCCCGTCCCCCTCCGGATTCGAAGAGCCAGCCGCGAGGTTGTATCGCGAGTACACGTCGCAATTCGCCCATGCGGTGGAGACGGACGTGATGGGCAACGTCCTCGCCTGGGTCAACCCCGATGCTCCGAGAAAGGTAATGCTCGCAGGACACATGGACGAGATCGGATTCATCGTCCGCTACATCTCGGACGATGGGATGCTGTACTTCGACCGCATTGGCGGACACGATGCGACGGTCGCGGTAGGCCAGCGCGTGTGGGTGCACACGGCGAAGGGTCGGGTGCCCGGCGTGTTAGGTCGGAAGGCGATCCACCTGATCGAACCCGACGAGCGCAAGAAGGCGCCGGACCTGAGTGACCTGTGGGTGGACATCGGCGTAAGCAAGAAGGCACAGGCGCAGAAGCTAGTCTCCATCGGCGACTGCATCACCTATCAAGTGGAGTTCGCTCCGCTGCAGGGTGATGTCGCCACGGCTCGAGGCTTCGATAACAAGATGGGGGCGTTCATCGTGGCCGAAGCGCTGCGAATCGTCGCGGCCTCGCGCAGGAAACCGAAGGTCGCGGTGTGTGCCGTGGCCACCGTCCAGGAAGAGATAGGCCTCCGCGGTGCGAAGACCAGCGCCTACGGCACGAATGCCGACGTGGGACTCTGCGTGGACGTGGGTCATGCGACCGACTACCCGACGGTGGACAAGAAGAAGGTCGGCGAGCTATCGCTGGGGAAGGGGCCCGCGATCTGTCGAGGGGCAAACAACAACGCGAAGGTCGTGTCCATGCTGTTCAAAGCTGCGGAGGCCGCGAACATACCCTACCAGATCGAAGTCGCCGGCGGTGGGACCGGCACCGACGCGAACGCGATGCAGGTGAGCCGAGCCGGAATGGCCGTCGCCCTGATCTCGGTGCCCATCCGTTACATGCACACACCGTGCGAGGTGCTGAACCTGAAGGACGTGGAGAACTGCGCCAAGCTGATGGCGGCCTTCTGCTTGGCCGTAGAGCCATCCACCGACTTTACTCCGGGGAGGTAGCGATGAGCGGCAGTAGAGTGGTGTGGCGTGGCTCGCAACGGGGCGGAACTCCGTGGCCTTGGATCGTGGGCATAGGCTGTGGAGCGATCCTCCTGGCGTGCATCGTGTTCGCGATCTTCATGAAGCCACTGGTCGAGCAAGGGATGCAGATGGCTTACAGCATCACTACCTGCACGGAGAACTTGCAGAGCGTGGGCACGGCACTGCAGCGGTATCGCGGTGAACATGGCGGGCAGTACCCGCAGACCCTCGAGGACCTGGTTCCGGCCTACCTAGCGGACAAGTCGGTGCTCAAGTGCCCCACCGACTCGGCGGTTCAACGTGATGTTTCTTATGCGTACACGCCGCCGCCGGCCGGCGCGCCGCCGGAGACAATCGTCGTGAAGTGCAACCTGCACAATATCGCTGGCGAGCGAATCCACATCGTGCTGCGAGCTGACGGCCAGGTGATCCCCACAGACGATAAGGGCGTGCCGCTGGAAGAGAAGCGAAGACCCCGCGGCAGGTAGGCCGATGGCTCATCGCAGGCCGTACGTCCTCTCCGCCCCTCGCCCATCGCACCGCGATCCCTTCCCTTGCAGCGATGCGGAGGCTCGTCTTCGCGGTTGCGGGGATGGGAGGGCCTGCGAAGCTGGAGAGGGGATGCCAGTGTAGGCTGGGCGGCTCGCCTTCCCGATGTCGTGGCCGTGGGCCCCTACAACGACCCGTCGCCCTATGGCTACAGCGTGTACTTCGGCACAGACGACAATCGCCTGTACCGCGTGGTCCTGAGCGTAGACCAGCAGGGATCGTGGGTTACCCAAGTTGCTCCCGGCTGGCCATACCAGTGCGATGGAGTGCCGGTCGGCACGCCCGCGCTGGGCATGGCAGGGAACGAGCCGGCGGTCTACGTCAGCAACACCAGTGGCCTTATCCACTGTATCCACGCATCCACCGGCTCGCGCATCTGGCGATCCGCGCAACTCGGCGCGATCACGCCTCCCCTGTACGCTCCTTCACCCTTTGGGGCAACCAACGGTTCCCGGGTGTATGTGGGGAACAGCGGCTGGCAGATCCTGGCCTTCGAGACATCCTACTCAGGGAGCCCGGAGAACCAACCGCCCGTGTGGTACGTGTGGGCCTCTGGACCCCTACTTCGCACTCCCAGCGCGGGGTATGGGCCGCTGCCTCTGGAGGAGTCCCGGTGGCGCATCTACGTCTACGCAGCCACTGGCCTGTCAACCCTGGACAAGATAGTAGACAAAGGGGCGAGCGGTGAAGTCGCGTGAACTTACGACGAGAAGACGCCAGGAGAAGTGTGCGACGGTTGGGCCACCATCGCCAACACGGCCCCACCCGATGTCCGGATGTACTTTGTCGGTAGGACCACCGCCAACAAGGCGCGCGTCTATGGAGTACGAGACGATCGCGTCGACGGGGCAGTGCGACTCCAGGGCTATCCCGTGACCAGGGCGCTGGACGGGATGCCGCCCGTGCTCAAGGACATCGGAATGGTCGTGGCCAACCCGTGCAATGACTTCGGCTGCGCGCAACCGATCACCTATGTGCTCACCCGAACCGCAGGCTCCGGAACCAACCGACCCTCGGTGGTTCGTGCGCACGATCGCAGCGCGGACCAACTTGACGCCATCGCGTACTTCTGCCGCAAGATGCCCTCGACGGCGGACGAACTTAGCTCCAGTCCGACGTACAGCGATCAGGGCGGTACGACGTACCTGTACTTCGTGACCGAGAGCGGGTGGCTCTGGACGATCAACCCGTTCCAACCCTTGGTGTTGCCACACCCATTCCCGGTCCAGCTTTCGTCCACCGTTTCGCGGCACGACATGGCGATGGACGCAGACGGGGCGATCATCGTGGTGACGAACGACGGCAGAGTCCGGGCCACGTGGGGACCGAGGTAGCACATTGACTCGCCGGGGGCGGCCTTCGGCGCTGTGGCCGCCCCCACGGTGAAGACCTGGAGGTGTTACGATGAAACTTATGGTAGTTGTGTTGGCCTGGCTCCTCGTGTGTCTAGCACCTGCGCAGATGCAGTGGCGTCATGAGCTGCTGGTGTCCGGATTGGACGAGGTGCCGGGGGGCTGGCCCAAGCCGTACGGGGTCAACCGGAACGGCGACGCATACTTCTATGGGTCAATCCCGATGCCATGGAGCGGCGGCGTCCCCGTGTTTCAGGTGTTCAAGAACGGTACCAATCTGAACGCGAAGTACTTCGATATGCCGACGCTGGGTTGGACGGCGAGCGGGGGCATCAACGATCAGGGCCAAGTTGCGTGGTCGGCGATGACTCCTGACGGCTTGCTTCACATGATGGTGGACGGCGAAGACATCCTGCCGCAGGTGTCGCCTCCCGTGCATGATGCGACCGGGTCTGTGGGTTCGAGAGGGATTGACGAGCAGGGCAGACCCTTGTGGCTCATTGCCTCCCGAGAAAGGGACGAAATCCAGTTCTTCCGAGGGACTGAGATGCTCGGCGGCACGCTGTACAAGTACCAGACAGCGCTGAGGGGCATCAATCGCAGAGGCGATGCGATCTGGGCGATGAGCCAGGGCGAGGGCGTGGACCTGTATGTGAACAGCACCAACTACTCTGCTCCGATCCTGGGAGGAAAACCGCGCTCCGCCGACTCCTGGGCCTACGTCAATGACCGAGGAGACGTCCTATGGACCGGGGTGGGTCCAAACACCGACGGTAGGATGGATGTGTTCCTCAACGATCAGAACCTGACGAAGGGATTGCTGCTGGACAGCGTCGGTGCCTTGGCACAAGCGTTCAGCAACAGCGGTCACTTCGCCTGGCTTGCGTTCTACCCGGGGTTTCGCGGCCAAGTGCTCTATGTGGACTACGAGGACATCTCCTCACAGGTCTTTGGCGGCCGTGATCATGGCATACGCCAGCTGGACATCTATCTGACGGACGATGGCACGGTAGCGTGGATCGGGGCCGAGTCGATAGGCGGCGCGAATAGGGCGGTGTACCGGAACCGCGAGAGTATCTCTGGCCCGGTGCTAGGTGGTCCGCCGACCAGATTGTCTCTCGGCGGAATGGATCGGTGGGGGAACGTGTTGTGGGACGGCGCTGGTGAGTCTACGGCGGGGAAGGAGAAGGTATTCGTTAACACCTTCTGCGTTTCTGACAGCGCGTTCGGCGAGGAGCCCTACGTTGGCGCGGGTGCCATGACGATCGGTGAGAACGGTCATGTTCCTCTGGGTAGCCGGAATGCCCGATGGCACCGCACGCGTCTACCTCTCCACCCCGGTCCCGGAGCCGGGAGGGATTGCGGTCGTTGCCTCCGGCTTGCTCCTCCTGGCCTTGCAGCGTCGGAGGTGACCGTGGTACCGGCGTCTCGCCGGTCACTCCAATCGCCGGGGCGGCGAGACCACACGGGATTGCGACAGATGGAACGCCCCGAGGGAGGGACCCTCGGGGCGCCGCAAGACTTGGGAGCAGGGGGCTAGGAGGTCTCTGCGGGGATGACCGCCATGCGCCGGCGGTTCTTGGGTCCTTCCATTACCACGTGCCCGTCGCAATAGGCGAACAGCGTGAAATCCCGACCGACGCCGACGTTCGGGCCCGGGTGCAGCCGGGTGCCGCGCTGGCGTACGAGTATCTCGCCTGCGCGGACGACCTGCCCCGCGAAACGCTTCACTCCCAGCATCTTCGGCTTACTGTCCCTGCCGTTGCGGGTACTTCCGACGCCTTTCTTGTGTGCCATATCGCGACCTCCCCTAGCTTCCTACGATGTCGTTGACGCGGACGAACGTGAGCTCCGGTCGAAACCCGTATCGTCTCTTGTAGCGCTTTTTCGCCTTGTACTTCAGGCCGACGACCTTACGCCCGCGGGCCTGGCGAACGATGGTACCCACCACCTTGGCGCCAAGCACGTACGGCGTTCCCACCTTCACGCCCGATTCCGTGCGGACCAACAGAACGTGGTCCAGCTCGACCCGGGAGCCGGAATCGCCCTCGATCCGGTCCAAGATCAGCGTGGCATCCTTCTCTGCTCGATACTGCTTTCCGCCCGATTGTACGATCGCGTACATCCAATAACCTCTCTGCGCGTGACGCGAACAATTATTATGGCACAGCAGCCCGGTCGTCTGCATGCAGCGGGCCTACTCGTGATTAGATCCCCGTTGCAGCCGGCAACCTTGCCTATCTATCCGCCCTCGGATGGATAGGCGTCGGCATCCCGCGATGGCTGCAGTCGGGCTGGGTGCGGGCCCCAGCCCCATCCGAGGACGGATCATCGGGGCATGGGGTCAGCCCTACGCCTGCTGCACCGGCTCGCGGGCGAGCAGGCGCTGCACATCCAGCGTCGTAGCTACACCCTCGGGAGCCGTGGAGAGGATGGCGAAGGTGGATAGCGAGAGCGCAGCGAGGTCTTCGATGCTCACTGGCATCGGGCCGCCCGTCTTCACGAGCTCCGCGAACATCTCGAGCTCGGCCTTATGGCCCTTGTCCTGGCCCGCCGCTTTATGTTCGCTCGCTTTGCCATCCGCGTATAGCTTCAGTGCTCGGAAGTCTTCCAGCACCGCCCCCTTGCCGTCGCAGAAAACCTCCAGGTGTTCCTTCGGCAGGCTCGGGTCACAGATCGTGACGTAGGTCAGCGTGCCCACACTCCCGTCGGCGAACTGCACCACACCGTGTGCCGTGTCGGGTTCGTGCCCGTCCTTGGGGATGGCACCGAAGGCGCGAACGGGCCGCGCTCCGGCGAGGAACATCATCACATCTAGGAAGTGGCAGCCCTCGCTAATTACCCGACTGCCTCCCTCGGCCGTGGCGCGCATCCAGTGTTTGCTTTCCAGCGGCCCGGCGTTCACGCGGTAATTCATCATCATTGGCCCGCTGCGGTTGCGGAAGAACTCCGCGATTCGCTTCACCATCGGCGAGAAGCGACGATTGTGGCCGACGAACAGGAATCCGCCTGTTTCCTGGTGGGTACGGATCACGTCGGCAAGTTGGTTTTCGTTCAGCGCGAGCGGCTTTTCGACGAAAACGGCCTTGCCTGCCCGCAGCGCCTCGCACACCAGCGGAGCATGGCTGTCGTGCCTTGTGGCGATGAGCACCGCGTTGATGTCGCTGTCTTGCAGGATGTCCCGTGCGTTTCCTGCCGCATAGCGGAAGCCGAAGCGGTCCATCGCACTCTTGGCCGACACACCGCCCGCGCTCGCAACACCGACGAACTCCACTTCGCTGATCCCCTTGAGATGGGGCAGCAGCGTGCCCGTGCAGAAGTTGCCCACGCCGATGACCCCGAGCTTCACGGGGCCGGGCATGCGTTCCATCTTCGCCGCATGGATGATTGGGGAATACTGCTCGTGTGTCGCGTACTCGAGCAGTACCCCAAGGGTGGAAGCAGCGTCCGGACCGGTTAGAAGGTCGTACGCCGAGAGTGCGTCGTCGAACTTGAAGGTGTGAGTGGTGATGGACTTCAGATCCACCTTGCCGTTCGCCACCAGCCGCAGGAACTCGCGCATGTTCTCGCGCTCGGTCCACCGGACGTAACCGATCGGATAGTCGATCCCCGCCTCTTCGTACAGTGGGTCGTAACGCCCCGGGCCGTAAGAGCGAGATGTCGTTAGGGTCAACTCTTTGTCATAGTACGTTCTGCGCGGCAGGTCGGTCTTGACCATGCCCACCACCACGACACGTCCACGGTCCCGTGCGACCTCGCCCGCAAGCTCCACCGGGTCATTGTTCTGCTCTCCGCCCGCGGTGATGATCACACTGTCTACGCCGCAGCCCCGTGTGAATGCCTCGGTGGCGGAGATCAGGTCCTCCGTACGGAGCACGGCCAGGTCGCATCCGAACCGTTTGGCCATCTCCACGCGCTGGGGTGCGACGTCGACACCGATGACGTGGCACCCGCACCCTTTCAAGAGCTGAACCGTGAGAATGCCGAGCAGCCCGAGCCCGATGACCATCACGTTGTCGCCTAGCTGAACCTGTGCTTGCCGGACGCCGTGCAAGGCGATGGCTCCAACTGTCGTGTATGCCGCTTCCTCCATGGAGACCGACTCGGGCACGGGAACGACCAGATTGAGAGGGACCGACACCAACTCGGCGTGGTGTGCGTGCTCGGCCCCACCGCATGCCACCCTGTCACCCACCTGAATGTCGGGCACGTCGGCCCCGACCTCGCGCACGACGCCAGCGCAGCTATAGCCGAGCGGAGTGGGCTGATCCAGGCGCGCCTGCACCTTCCTCCAAGCGGTGGCGAGGCCTTCGGTCTGAATGGAACGCAGCACCTTCTTGACCAGGTCGGGGCGCGAACGGGCCTTACCGATGAGGCTTTTCTTCGCCGTCTCCACCTTCTGTCGCTCCGTGCCGGCGCTGATTAGCGAGAAGCGGTTGGCGACGAGCACTCCGCCGGATCGGGCCGAAGGTGGGGGAACCTCGGCGACTTCCATCTTGCCCGTCTTGTAGTTCTGAAGTAGCTGCTTCATCGTTCGCTCCTCGCACTCGGGGACATCGTTCTTGATTATCGGATTCGCCCGCTGTGGGTAGTGTGTATACCCCTGGGAACGCGTAGCGTGGTGGCGGTCGGGCAGATGGCCTTCGGTTGGGGCGAAGTGCTCAGGCCCTGCGCGTGGCAGGAGCGAACGCAAGCGGGTTGAACAGCCGGAAGGCGGAGCGCCGCAACCCGGTACGAGGCGAGGGCGTATCCGGGCATGAGGCCCTTGACCGTGAAGGCTGGGAAGGGAAGAGGATGAGAACGCAATGAGAATCGGTAAGCGCGGGGTCGTGTTCGGATGCCTAGGGCTCGGTGTCATCATCATTGGCGGTTCGACTTGGGTGGCGATGCGAGCCATGCAGCCCGCCCAAAAGAAGGAACGGACGTTCACGGTTACCAGAGGCGAACTGGTGGTGGACGTGGTGGAGTCGGGCACCGTGGAGGCGGTTCGCGCCGTCGAAGTGCGCCCCCGGACCGGTGGACGTGTGGCAAGCCTCTTGGTGGAAGAGGGACAGATGGTAAGGGCGGGACAAACCCTAGCTACCGTAGACCCTCAGGAGACGCAGCTGGTCGTGGCACAGGTTAGGGCCCAACAGCGGTCGGCCCTCTCCCGCCTGCAAGAGGCCGGCATTCGCTACGAGACGGATCAGCGAAGCACCTCCGCCGACCTGCGGCAGGCTGAGGCTTCGTACCGCCAGGCACGACAGGAACTGGAGACCCAGCCGAAGCTGACCGAGGCGGCTCTGGACCAAGCGAAAGCCGCCATGGATGCCGCGTCTCAGGACCTCGTGGAACTCCAAGATGCCATCTTCCCGCAAGAGCGCCTGAATGCCGACCGCGCAGTGGACGATGCACGCGCCAATCTCGAACAACGGAGAGCCGAGCACATGCGTGTCTCCAACCTCGTTGCGAAGGGTTATGCCTCCGCGCGTGAGCTGGAGGCTGCGAAGGCGTTGTTCGACACGGCGCAGACCGCCTACGTTTCCGCGGTCAAGGCTCGCGAGTTGCTCGATAAACAACAGCCGGTTCGCCTGAAAGCGGCGGAGGAGAGGCTAAAACAGGCGCAGGCGAGCTACAGGCAAGCACAGGCCAACACCTATGTGGTTCAGCTCAAGAAGGAGGCATTGCAGATCGCCGAAGCCAACCTCGCCGCTGCTCGTGCTCGGCAACAGAACGTGAGGGCGACGCGAGAACAAGTGGACCAGGCTAGGGCCGCCGTGGACCAAGTGGGCAGCCAACTGGCGGATGCCGAACGGCAGCTGAACGAGACAGAGATTCGCTCCCCGATGAATGGAATGGCCACCAAGCGCTACGTGCAGGTGGGTGACCTAGTGACTGCGCTATCTGGCTTCTCGGCGGGAACGCCTGTGTATCAGATTGCAGACCTGAGCGAGCTGCGTGTCCGGTTGCAGGTGAACGAGGTGGACGTGGCGCGTCTGCGAGAGGGGCAGGACGTGGAGATTACGGCGGATGCGCTGCAGGGTGTGAAGTTCGAGGGAAGAGTGCATCGAATTGCGCCTGCCTCGGAAGGGGCTGCAGTGACGGCCGTCACCGCCGATACCGTTGTCAAGTTCGAGGTGGAAGTGCGCCTGCGCGATCCGGATCCGCGCCTGAAGCCCGGGATGACGGCAAAATGTCGGATCATTACGGGTAGGGCAAAGAACGCACTACTGCTGGCTGCCGAGGCGGTAGGAAAGGAGACCGGAAAGGACGTGTACTACGGCTTGCTTTTGACCGGCAAGCAAGTGAAGGACAAGAAGACCGGCAAAATGGTGCCAGAAACCAGACGAGTCCCGCTCCAGATTGGGCTCAAGGGTGTGACGCAGTACGAGATCGTCAGTGGAGCGAAGGAGGGCGACAAGTTCGCGAAGGCACCTTTCACGGGCCCGAAGAGGAAGCCCATGAACGTCTTTGGCCCACCGAGCGAGGAGCAGAGCGAGGACAACCAGTGAACCTGATCCAGTCTCTGAACATCGCCCTCTCGATGCTGGCGGCGAACAAGGTGCGTTCGGCCCTAACAATGCTGGGCATCATCATCGGCGTGATGGGTGTCACCGTCACCGTGGAGATGGTCGAGGGCTTTCGCTCTTTCATGTCGGAGCAGTTTCAGAGCCTCGGTTCCGATGTGCTGATGGTTTTCTATGACCCTGGACGACGCGAGAGGGGGGAAGGCAGGGGGCCGATCTCCGCGCTCACGACAAAAGACATCGAGAACATCCGCGCCGAGTGCACGTTGCTCGAGCACGTGTCTGGTGAGTTGCCACAAGGACAGGTGAAAGTCTCGCACCTGGATCTGGAGATCGAGGGCGTTGAGTTCTCCGGGGTGGAGGAGCCGTACTTCGACCTCAGGGGGCTCAGTATCGAGACGGGCCGGGGTTTCGACGCGAGCGACATGAGTTCGTGGGCTAACCACATCGTTCTTGGCCACGAGGTGGCGGAGAAGCTGTTCCCCAAAGGTGATGCGGTCGGAAAGGACGTTATGATCCGGGGTCGCAGCCTGCGGGTGATCGGCACGCTGGTCAAGCGAGGCGCAGCATTCGGTCAGAACAACGACAAGGTCGCCTTCATTCCGCTTTCGGCGGTGCAGAAGAGGTGGCTCGGGACGGACAATGTGGCGATCATCTGGGCAAGACCGCGTCCGGGAGTGGACGCCGAAAAGGCGATGGACCAAATCTGGGAGACCATGATGCGGCACCACGATAACCGTCCAGTGTTCCAGATCGCTTCGCAGGAGGCCATCACCGCCGCGTTCGGTGCCATGATTACCGGTCTGGGTGTGGTATTCGCAGGGGTAGCAGGCCTCGCACTTCTCGTCGGAGGGATCGGCATCATGAACATCATGCTCGTCTCCGTAACAGAGCGCACCCGCGAGATCGGCCTCAGGATGGCGGTGGGAGCGAAGCGCTACGAGCTGCTCTTTCAGTTCTTGGTCGAGGCCGCTACCCTCTCGCTTATCGGAGGACTGATCGGCATGGCGCTCGGCTATGGGCTGGGGGCTGCCGTGGATTGGTTCACGCACTCTCCCATGGCGGAAGGGAGGATTCCGGGAATTCGCATGACCTTCCCAGTGTGGGCAGCTATAGGGGCGTCCGTATTTTCTGCTGCAGTAGGCATCGTATTTGGCCTTTACCCTGCGTGGCGCGCGGCTCGGCTGGATCCTATTGAGGCACTACGGCACGAATAGGGGCTTCAATCGAGCATAAGGTGCGTATACAAGACATGGCATGCTTCGACCGAGGGAAACGATGAAACGCGGGTTCACGCTCATTGAACTGCTCGTCGTAATCGGTATTCTGGCGCTGCTCGCCGCCATTCTCTTCCCGGTCTTCAACGCGGCCCGCCGCAAAGGCAACAGTGCGACATGCGTCTCGAACCTCAAACAGATCGGCGCCTCGATGGCCATGTACGCTGAGAACTATAGCGACCGCTTCCCTTACGCCGTGGATCCGACCGACAAGTACACGCCGGAGATCTGGAGGCAGCACCCCGAGTGGCAGGTGCAGATCCCTTATATGCCGATGCTGCACGAGGTGCTGCAACCGTATCAGAAGAGCAAAGAGATCTGGAAGTGCCCGGCTGACAATGGCTATAAGGTGGAGGACTTTAACGATCACGTTCTGTACGCCATGCCTACTAGCTACTCGAAGTTCGGTTCGAGCTACGTTTGGCGTACGGAGATCGCGTTCCGTGGCATTCGCGTGAGTACCTTCAAGGAAGGTACCAAGGTGAATGTACTCTTCGACGCAGCAGGGCACTGGCATCTGGGACAACGTCCCATAGACCCCGAGGACGACTACTACTCGCGCATCCGTAGGCGCGAGAGCTATGTGTTCAATGTGCTGTTCGGCGACCTTCACGTTCGCCAATCCACCTACGATCAGGTGGAGGAAGCGTGGATGCAGGACCTGTGATCCACCGTGCGAGGTGGATCGTTCCCGTGTCGTCTCCTCCTATCGAAGACGGCGAGATCGTCGTAGAGTGCGGGCGCATCGCGGAGGTTCGCCCGGCCACGCGGCAGGCGGCTGTCGAGCACGGCGATGCAGCTATTCTCCCCGGCTTCGTGAATGCGCACTGCCACCTGGAGTACACCGACCTAGCAGGCATGACAACGGAGCGTAGTTTCGTGCCTTGGTTGCGCCAAGTGACAAATCTAAAGCGAACTGCGGAACCAGAGACCTTTTTCGAGGGCGCCCGCCGTGGTGCACTCATGAACGCGCGAGCGGGGATAGGCGCCGTCGGCGATTTTAGCGATGCTCCGGTCTCGGTGCAGGCGCTAAACGAAGCTGGGCTTCGTGGAGTGGTGTTTCAGGAAGTGATTGCCTTGCGCGACCAGCCGACGTGGCGAGAGAGCCTCGACGCATGCCGTCACAAGGCCGACCAACAGCGCCAAGCCGCCGGCCTGCATGTAGACGTAAGGTTGGCTCCGCATGCCCCCTACTCGGTCGTCGAAGAGGCGCTGAGGACCTTCTCAAAAGGGCCGACGGCGATTCACTGTGCCGAAAGTTGGGAGGAGGTGGAGTTCTTGACCGAGGGCAGGGGAGAGCTAGCAGACTGGTTCCGAGAAATGGCACTACCAGTTAGGCCTGTGCATGCGACCCCCGTGGAGTATCTCGGCCGTGTCGGTCTTCTGAGGCCAGAGGTGCAGTTAGTGCACTGCGTCCAGCTTAGCGGCGACGACATCGAGACCATCGCGCGAGCGTGTTGCTCCGTGGTTCACTGTCCACGCTCCAACTCCCAACTGGGTGTCGGTACTGCGCCGGTACACGAACTCCTGGAAGCGGGTGTGAACGTCGCGCTCGGCACCGATAGCTTGCTCTCCAACGACGACTTCGACATGTTCGAGGAGATGCGTGCCGCTCAATCGGCCAACCTCGCTCGCGGCATGCCATTCATACCGGCCCGCACACTGCTGGCCATGGCAACCCGCAACGCTGCCCATTCTCTGGGGCTCGGGGATCGCTGCGGCGTGTTGGCGCCTGGCGCGAGTGCCGACTTCCAGGTGCTTTCCCTAGATTCCCCGAACGCGGATTCTACTCTGGGCATCGAAGATGCGCTCATTTCGGTTGGCAGCGCGAACGCAGTAGGGGCGCTCTATGTCCGGGGCCAACTCGTCCATCAAGCGTAACGGCAAGCCCCTCGTATGGCTGTGGGTTCCTGGTCGGTACGTGGAATCCGAGGCATATGAGTTACTTGTTGCAGATCGTCCCTAAATGTTGTAGAATGCTTCACACAACTTTCTCGAAGATGGGCGCAGCGCCCCCGACGCCAGCGCCCGGCCTGCAGGCGTCAGCGCACCCTGTCTCGATGTGGAGGTAGGACATGCCTGGTAGCCAGTGTCTCAGAATCGCATCTGTTCTAATCCTCGTGACGCTGGGACTAGTTTCGAACGCTTGCGCACAGTCGGTGGCTGCGCCAAACGCATCTGGCACGCACTGGAGCGGCCAATCTGCCTTCGGACCACAGGAAGTTGCACCGGTTTTGGTGCGCCTCTCCGAGCCCAAACGCCCGCTCGGGCCAATCAGTAATCCACCCATTTTACACGACGGGAGAAAGTGGCCGCTCGCTCACGGCTCGGAGGGTCCTGTACTTGCGTCCAACCCCGGCGATCCTGGCATCGCTACTCCCAATATGCTGCGGACATGGGTCGCGATGTCGGAGACGGACCGCTTGCCAGATGGCGTGGACATAGCGGTCGGCACTAAGCGAGTCGTCGTGGCTACGGGCAACCGTCTCGCGGTGTACACGAAGCGGGGCGACTTGGTGTGGGAAGCCGACATGAACTGGCTGATCCCCACGAGCCTCTACCTCCACGAACCCCGCGTCGTCTACGATTCTGACGGACCAGTGTTCATAGCCGTCTTCCTGGGCTCCTCCTCCAATCCGCCGACCTCCAAGCAGTTTGTCATCGTCATGCCCGAAAACCTGCTCGACCAAGGCTGGGCATGGATTTGGGACATCAACGCCTCTAACGCTGGCTTGTGGGCGACACACACCAGTATGGGGCAGAATTGGGACTCGGAGGTGTGCATTGCGAACGACATGTACACCTTTGCGGGCGACTTTCAGTACGCACAAGCGCGCTATCTGCCGAAAGCGAAACTCAGAGCAGGCGAGCCACTTACGTATTACACCTACTGGGGGATGATGTACGACGGCTCCTACGCTCAACGGCTCCAGGTTGCCGAGCCAAGGCAGTATAACCCTCACGACGTGATCCTGGCAGCTACGAAGCCATATGGCGGGGACAGCATTCGCATCTGGATCACTCGGGGCCCATTCTCCAACCCCTTTACCGTGACAATCGAGAAGAACGTGGGCTGTTGGGCCTACACCTACCCACCCGATGCCCCGCAATACGGTTCCGGGGCCCTCGTGGCCACGGGCTACGCATGGCTGACGTCTGCGGTTGCGGCCGATCAATACATACTCTTATCGCACACGGTAGGGTACAGCTTCTCCGGTACTAACCGCCCTATCTTCCGGGTGTATGCTTTTCACCCGGGCTCCGATTACGTGGAGTGGCAGCAGCAGGTCGGTTGGGCAGACGATGGTGCGTACATACCGATTGCCGACTTCGACCCTGTGCCCACCACGTACGTCGGCTTCAACTACAGCAACACGAGCTGGGCCTATCCCTCGTCGCTTACAATGAGCAAGACCGGCGACCCATGGCTCTCCGGTTTCGGTTGGATTGCAGGAGGCCAAGCACCCTACACGCGTTACACTTGGGCGCAGTACGCCGGCTCCTCCTTGGACCCGATGGGATACATCATATGGATGGCCCATATGCACACGATGTCCGATGGCAAGTGGCAGATTGGTGTGGGCGAGATGAGCCACTACAGTCTGCCCGATACTATACCGCCCTATGGGTGGCAGTCGAGTCCGGACTATACCTTTCACACACAGCAACCGGTCGTCGCTAGCTACGTCCGGGACGACGAGTCCGGACTCTACCCGCCGAGCGGTACCTACTGGTACTCGAGAGACACCGGTCAAACGTGGACCCAGGTCACGGCTCCAAGCACCCCGTTCGTGTCTGGCGACGAAGGGAGTAACGGCTGGCAGCGATTCACGACGCTTGCTGTTCCTTTCGATCAGGACTCGATGACGAAAAACCTGATCACGTTTCGTGTCGAGGACATGTATCGGAACATCTCCTGGTCTCCGGTGTACGTGATTCCCGTAGACACGAGGGCTCCCGAGGATTGGGCTGGTTTCTACCCCGACACGATCGTGAATGGTGGCGTGCACACCTGTTCCGTGATGGTCCACGACATTACTTCGGGGCTGAACGTCATCACCGCGTATTACCGCTTCTCCACGAACAGTGGCGCGACATGGAGCGCGTGGACTCCAGCGAACTGCACGGGCTCGAACGGCACTACCGACTATCAAACCCTCACTGCCTCGGACGTGCCGTTTAATCACTCTGGTGTGCTTGGCGAGAACCTGATCCAGTTCAGGGTTCAGGACATGTTCGGTAACCAGGGCGAGATGACATACGCAGTTCGAATCGACAAGCTGGCTCGCTTGGAGGGCAAGATCACGCTCGCGGACTTCGAGGCGAGTCCCCTCGGGATAGAGGCCACGCTCCAGCAGTTCAACGGTGCCGTGCTCATGGAAACGGTCACCACCAACCTTCGCTCTGACGGCGGCTATGTAGTATGGTTCAGGGACGCCGGCGGTACGCACATACGAGCCAAGACTCCGCACCATCTGTCGAGAAGGGTCGCCAAGGTCCTTTCGGGCCTTCAGACCAATTTCCTTGACCTCACTCTGCCTTACAACGGCGATGGCGACGGGAACAACGAGATCGGGCTCCCGGACCTAAACCTAGTAATGATCAACTTCACGAAGTCGAGGCATCCTGCGGACTATAACGGGAGCGGGCAAGTGGATCTTCCCGACATGAACCTGGTGATGCTTAACTTCGCCAAATCCGGGGAGTAGGAAGCCAGACCGCAGCCTGTAAATGCACCGCAGATTGACGAAGAACCGTGCACCGGGCGAGTAGTTGTTCTTGCGGATAGGGGCATTCCACGGTAGAATTGTATCTGAAGCGACCGCGTGAAGCGACGACCACAGTTTGCCCTTTGATGCGCACGGCGTTTATTTAGAGTAAATGGCACGAGTGTTTAGCTATGCGAAGCATTTCGCCTCGTGTCGGGCGTGAGGTGTCCGGGGCCTGTGACCTCGGCACTGCGCGGACTATCGTAAGGAGGAGACACAGATGAGCCACGCGGCTTATTCTCGAATGGCAGCGTTCGGGGCGATTCTCGCCGCTACGGTTGCCTTCGCAGCCCAGGAGAGTCCACAGCAGACGGGCTCCGGGTCCCAGATCACCGACCACCCGGACGCGACAGTAGTGGGCATTACCGACCGGCCAGACCAGCCTTTCGTGGGAGGAGCCGGTCCGGGCATTGAGAGGGTACGGCCCCATTTCCGGTCCACGTACGACCTGATCCCTGAACTGTACCCGGAGTGGTCGAAGCCACGAATCAAGAAGCACGACCCCGTGCCGGGAGGCCCATTCCCGTCCTCGACCGGGCCGATCCAGGTTGACGAGTCCGGTGGCCCCGAGATCGCTGCACCCAACCTGCTCCGGAACTGGAACTCGGTAGGTCCCAATGGCTGGATCCCACCCGATCCCGACATCGCGGTAGGTCCACACAACGTAGTGGTCGTCACCAACGACGACTGGGCCATCTACAACAAGAAGGGCGATCTGCTCTTCCAGGTGGACTTCAACGACTGGCTCAACGACTCGCGATTCTTGTTCGATCCGGTCTGTTTCTACGACAACCACAGCCAGCGCTTCGTGATCTGCATCCTGCAGCGGGACGACACGAACTTCACTTCCAACTGGGTCGTGATGGTTTCGGACGACAACAACGCGCTGGGGAGCTGGTGGTGGTACTACTTCAACGCCAGGCTCGACGGCAGCAACAACACCAACAACTGGGCCGACTACCCGAGTATCGGCTACGACGACGTAGGTGCGGTGTACCTAACGGCCAATCAATTCGCTTGGGGCGGCGGCTTTCAGTACTCGAAGGTCCGCCGGCTGCTGAAGTCTGAGATCTACAACGCGCAGGCTGCGGGTTGGTACGATTTCTGGAACATGAACGACGACGCCGGCACGAAGACCCATACCCTGCGGGCGGCCCAGAGCCACTCGTATCCAGGGATGGGCCTCTTGATCAACTCCAACCGCGTGTCCGGTGACTATGTGGTGGTCTGGAAGATCACGAATCCGACGGGAACGCCCTCGCTAGCCGGTACAAAGGTGACAGTGGTCTCGTACTCCGCGCCGCCGGATGGCGACCAGCCGGACACGACGACGAACATAGACAACATTGACGCGCGACTCCTGAATGCCGAGTACTACGTCAACCACATCTATACGGCCCATTCCGTTGCCTATGACTGGGGTTCGGGCAATCGGGCAGTCATCAAGTACTACAAAATCTACACTCCGGGCACCCCTTCCGTCGTTTGGGACGAGAGGTGGGGCGCTTCGGGCTTGGACTACTACTATCCAGCGGTTTCTGTGAATAACCTCAACGATATGGCCGTAGTCTTCGCACGATCCGGCTCCGAGTACGCTGGCATCCGCTACTCGGGTAGGCGCTCGTCCGATAGCACGATGCAGGGCAGCGCTCTTCTAAAGTCTGGGGCCGGTGCATACACTGGCGGACGCTGGGGCGACTACTTCGGAATCGGACTCGACCCGTCCGACGCGCAGACCTTCTGGATCTACGGCCAGTATGCCATGTCGGGCAACACCTGGGGCACTTGGATCGGCGAGGTGAACTTCGACAAGACAGCGGACGCGTCGCCGCCTACCTTCAGCAACTTCAGCCCGACGCAGACGACAGACACCACGCCGAACATCTCGGCTAACGTACAGGACGTAGGCTGGTCTGGACTCGACACGACCTCCGCCACGTATCGTTACTCTACGAACGGTGGCACGACGTATAGCTCGTGGCTCGCTCTGAACTGCACTGGCTCGCAGGGCACTACTGGCGTGCAGACCGTTTCTGCGAACAGCATCCCGTTCAATCAGGACTCGCTGACGCAGAACAGGATCCAGCTCCGCATCGAGGACATGTCGAGCAACTCGACCACGGCCACATACACGGTACAGATCGATGGTACGGCTCCAACTCCGTGGGGCAGCGTGAGCCCGGCTCAGAGCACCACACAGACACCCACCCTGAGCATCACGATTCGGGATGCAACGTCGGGGCTCAACGTTGCCAGCGGTCAGTACTGGTACTCGAGGGACGGTGGCAACACCTACTTCGGTCCCTTCACGGCCACTTGCACCGGTTCGAACGGAACCACTGCCACGCAGACCGTTACGGCGTCCAACGTCCCGTTCAACCAGGACTCGCTGACGCAGAACGCGATCTGGTTCTACATCGAGGACATGTTCGGGACCGCTTCGGGCACCGGATGGCTCAACCATCCCGTGGATGCCACGGCGCCTGGGAGCTGGGCCAACTTCCAGCCTGCGGGTGCAGTCAACGGCGGCAGCCAGACCTGCTCGGTACAAGTCCGAGACCTCACCAGCGGGTTGAACGTAGGCAGCGCGCAGTACCGGTTCTCCACGAACAGCGGCGGCACGTGGTCTGCATGGACTGCGGCAGCGTGCAGTGGTAGCAACGGTACGACGGCGGTGCAGACGATTACGGCTGCCAACGTTCCTTTCGACACGGCCGGCAACACGAACCGGATCCAGTTCCGCATCCAGGACATGTTCGGGAACGTCGGTACGAGCGGTGCGTACACCGTCACCATTGACAAGTTGTCGCTGGTGCTGGGTCGCGTTGTTCTCAATGACTACGTGGGTTCCCTGACCGGCATCCCTCTGACGATCATGCTGTACGACGGTGCGGCGCTGGTCGAGACGCAGGTGACGCCGCTGAATGCCACCGGCAACTACTCGGTGTGGTTTGCGAACAAGGGCGGCACGCTGGTTCGCGTGAAGACCCCGACGCACCTGACCGAGTCGGTCGCCACTTCTCTGTCCTCGTTGGTGCCGAATACTCTGAACTGGACGATGCGCTACAACGGCGACGGCGACGGGGACAACAACATAACGCTGGCCGACCTGAACAAGGTGCTGGTCAACTTCGGTGGCGGCGGTGCCGACTACAACGGTAGCGGTGTCACCGACCTTCCCGATCTGAACGTAGTACTGGTGAATTTCGGGAAGGTCGGCAGCTAGACCCCGACGCCAACTCGACTGAATGCTGCGGGCGGGGCGCAGAGCGCCCCGCCCGCTTCCTATCACACGTGATAATCATACGTCTATACGCCGCCGAAACCGAGTGATCGTCACGCGCTCTGCTGGGACGGGTGCCTGGCTGTCTTTCATCAGTTCGGCAATCCGCCGTTCCATCTCATGCTGTAGCTTGGTCAGGTGCTCATCGAATTCGGTCTGCATCTCGGCAATCTCGTCCAACAGCCGCAATATGACTTCCACACCGGCTAGGTTCACTCCCATGTCTTGTGTTAGACGCTGTATGCGGCGAAGACGCTCTAGGTCGGCCTCGCTGTACATACGGTTTTTGGCACCCACACGCTGCGGCTTGATAAGCCCTAGGCGCTCGTACATGCGCAGCGTCTGCGGATGGCAACCACACAATCTCGATACCACACCGATCGGGTACAGCGGTTCGTCGCGTGTCATTGCTCCCCCAGCTCCGCTAGTTGAGTGAATAGCTCTCGCTGCTTCACCGACAGGCGCTTGGGAAGGATCACCTTCGCGGTTGCATACAGGTCACCGCGTCCCTGTCCGCGCAGCCGTGGCATGCCTTCTCCTCGCAACCGGAACTTCTGTCCGCACTGCGTGCCGGCTGGGAGGGTCATCCTGACCTGGCCGCGCATGGTAGGCACCTGCACCTCACCCCCCAAAGCAGCGGTCGTGAAGTACACGGGCACTTCGACGTGAAGGTCGTCGCGATCTCGCCGAAACTTCTCGTGCGGTCGAACCCGCACTACCACGTACAGGTCCCCCTTGCGTCCGGAACTCCCCGCCACTCCTTGCCCGGCGACCCGCACCTTCTGACCGTCGGCCACGCCCGCGGGTATCTTCACGGTCACCTTTCGGCGGCCGGGCGTGGATCCTCGTCCCTTGCACTCGGGGCACACATCTCTATCCGTCTGTCCCGAGCCGCCACACTCTGGGCAAGCGGACTGCATGCCGAACAGACCGCCAATCGCACCGCGTCCGCCACAGGTGGGGCATGTGCGGCGCTTGCCGCTGGCTCTCGAGCCGGTGCCGCTGCAGCCGGCGCAGGGCTCGTCGAGCTGTAGGGTGATGGTCTTTGTGACCCCCCCGAAAGCCTCTTCCAGAGTGATCTCGGATTCGTACTGGATGTCTTGCGGTGGTCGGACGGTGGTGGTAGAGCCACCCTGACCGCGCATGAACTGCGAGAAGATATCTCCGAGGTCGCCGAAACGGAACCCACCTAGATCGAAGTCTTGGAATCGTTCGCCAGCCTGCTGCGCCTGCTCGTAGTTGGCGCCGAAGGTGTCGTACATCTTTCGCTTCTGCGGATCGGATAGCACCTCGTAGGCGGCGCTGACTTCCTTGAACTTCTCCTCGGCATCCTTATTGCCGGGGTTCACGTCGGGGTGGAACTGCCTGGCTTTCTTGCGATAGGCCGCCTTTATCTCCTTGTCAGTAGCATTGCGTCCGACTCCGAGCACGGAGTAATAGTCTTTGCCTGGCATGACTCCACCACCTTATGGCCCCCGGGGTGCGGGCAAGCCCGCACCCCGGGCCAGTACAGGGTTTAGCTGACGTTGACCTGTACCTTTTTCGGGCGCACGCTGGGCGACTTCGGCAGCGTCACCGTGAGCACGCCGTCCTTGTAGCTGGCCTCCACCTTATCCGCCTCGATCGGAACGCCGAGCATGAACGAGCGGGAGAAGCTCCCGTAAGCCCGTTCGACGCGGATGTAGTTGTCCTTCTCGGTAGTCTGCTCGAACTCGCGCTTGCCCTTGATGGTCAGGTGCTCGCCCGCCATTTCGATGTCGATGTCCTCCATCTTGACTCCGGGCAGCTCAGCCGTTAGAATTAGCTCGGACTCGGTCTCCTTGATGTCCACGGGGGGAGCCCACGCAGACACGCCCGCAGAGATCTCGTTCCAAGCCGGCGCGTTTATCTCGTCGAACAGCCTTCGAACTATGCGGTCGAAGCGCCCGAAAGGCGTCATCGGGTCTTGTCTTGACAGTGTCATTGTTTCGACTCCTCCTTCTTGTTAGTGTGAGTGGCTATTCGGTCTTGAACTCTGCGTCGATCACGTCCTCGTCAGGGCCGGAACTCGATGTACCGGCGGCAGCTCCGACGGTCTCCTCGGTGGGGGGAGCCTCTTGCTGCGTCGGGCTGCCCGCGCGCTCGTACACCTGCTTCGACAGCTTGTAGAACTCCTGCTCCAGGTCGTTGTGTAGGCGATTCACCTCTTCCAAGTTCTGGTCCGCCACAGCTTTCCGCAGCGATGCGACCAGGTCGTTGACCGTAGTCTTGTCAGCCTCGGATAGCTGGTCGCCGAGGTCGGCGAGTGTCTTTTCCACGCTGTAACAGAGTTGGTCGGCCTTGTTGAAGGTCTCGGCGCGCTCGCGAAACTCGCGGTCCTGGTCTTTCAGGCTCTCAGCCTCGGCGATCATTCGCTCGATCTCCTCCTTGGCGAGGCTGCCCGAGCCGGTGATCGTGATAGCCTGCTGGCGGTTGGTAGCCAGGTCCCTTGCGCTGACGTTCAGAATCCCGTTGGCATCGATGTCGAAGGTGACTTCGATTTGCGGAACCCGCGCGGGCGCCGGTGGAATCCCGGTCAGATGGAACTTCCCGAGCGACTTGTTGGCGCTTGCGCGGCTCCTCTCGCCCTGCAGGATGTGAATCTCGACTTCAGTCTGCCCGTCCTTAGCAGTGGTGTAGGTCCGTTGCTTTTTCGTCGGGATCGTGGTGTTTCGCTCGATCAGGATGTCCATCACGTCGCCGAGCGTCTCCACGCCCAAGGATAGCGGAGTGACGTCAAGCAAGACGATGCCCTTGACCTCGCCCGCAAGCACGCCGGCCTGAATCGCCGCACCGACCGCAACCACCTCGTCTGGGTTGACGCCACGGTTCGGCTCCTTGCCGCACAGCGTCTTGACCAGCTCTTGCACCATCGGCATACGGGTCGAACCGCCGACTAACAAAACCTCGTCGATGTCCTGAGGCTTCAGCTTCGCGTCTTCCAGAGCCTGGTGGAACGGCTTCTTCACCCTTTCCAGCAGGTCGGTGCACAGCCCTTCGAACTGTGCGCGCGTGATGGTCATGTCCAGGTGCTTCGGCTGATTGTCCACCGCCGTAATGTAGGGCAGGTTGATGTTGGCCGTGACCTGCGTCGACAGCTCGGTCTTGGCTTTCTCCGCCGCCTCGCGTATGCGCTGAAGGGCATCGGGCTGCTTCATCAGGTCCACGCCGGTGTCTTTCTTGAACTCCTTCACCACGTACTGCACGATGCGGTCATCGAAATCGTCTCCGCCCAGGTGCGTGTCGCCACTGGTGGACTTCACCTCGAAAACACCCTCTCCAACGTCCAAAATGCTGACGTCGAAGGTTCCTCCACCCAGGTCGAATACCAGTACGGTCTCGTTCTTTTTCTTGTCAAGGCCGTATGCTAGTGCCGCAGCAGTGGGCTCGTTGATGATGCGTAGCACGTTCAGCCCGGCCACTTCGCCGGCTTGCTTGGTCGCCGTGCGCTGTGAGTCGTTGAAGTACGCCGGTACGGTGATGACCGCATCGGTAACCGGCTCGCCCAAGTAGGCCTCGGCGTCTGCCTTCAGCTTGCCGAGCACCATCGCACCGATCTCCACCGGCGTATAGTCCTTGTTCATCGCGGGGATGTGGAAGGTGACCATCCCGTTCTTGTCCGGCTTCACCTTGAAGGGAACGAGCTTGACCTCCTCGGTGACCTCGTCGAACCGACGGCCAATGAACCTCTTTGCAGAGTAGATGGTGTTGTCGGAGTTCACCACCACCTGTCGCTTGGCAGTCACGCCTACAAGACGCTCTCCGTTCTTTTTGAACCCGACTACAGAGGGAAGAATCCGTCCACCCTCCGCGGTGCTGATGACGGTAGGCTCGCCGCCTTCCATCACAGCCACGACCGAGTTCGTCGTGCCCAAGTCTATGCCAACTGCTTTGCCCATGATTCGCAAAACCTCCGGACGCGTAGCTGTTCGTCGCGCGTCTAGTTCCTGATACGCAGATCGTGGCACTTGAGTGCCTTATTGTCAAGTCTTCTGCGTCCTAAAATGAGACTTTGCGTCAAATACAAGTAAAAATACGGGGCAATGCGGCCTCCCGGAAGCCCACTAGCAGGAGGATAGAGGCAACAAGGGAATCATCTGCCCAATGGACACCGGCGTGCAACAGGTTGCGGAAGCGGCGGAGCGACTTCGAGGCGAAATCCGCAAGGCGATCGCGGGGCAGGACGAGGTCGTGGACCAACTTCTGATCGCACTGCTCGCGGACGGGCACGTGTTGTTGGAAGGTGTCCCCGGCGTGGCGAAGACCCTCGCCGTACGGTCTCTCGCGCTTGCATGCGACCTCCCGTTCCGCCGCATTCAGTTTACACCTGACCTGATGCCTTCCGACATCACCGGCACATCGGTGTACGTCTCCTCTAGCGGCGTGTTCGAGCTACGACTCGGACCGATCTTCACCAGCGTCCTGCTTGCGGACGAGATAAACCGCACGCCCCCGAAAACTCAGGCTGCACTCCTCGAAGCCATGGAGGAGCGGAGGGTGACCATCGAGGGTTCGACCCAGAGCCTGCCGGACCCGTTCATCGTATTTGCCACACAGAACCCCATAGAGTACGAGGGAACCTACCCGCTGCCCGAGGCACAACTCGATCGCTTCCTGTTCAAGGTGCTGGTGGATTATCCCGACGAGTCGGCCGAGCTCACAGTCTTGGACCTCCATCACCGCGGATTCCGTCCCTCTAGGCTCGACGAGGCGGGCATTGTGTCAGTAGTCAGTGCGCTCGAGCTGGCACCTCTACGCGCGGCCATCGCCGGGGTGCAGGTTACTGCGGAGGTGCTACGGTACATAGGCTCACTCGTCCGCAAGACTCGTGGGGCCGAGCATCTAGTGTTGGGTGGCTCGCCTCGTGCTGGTGTTGCGTTGCTCTCGGGATCGAAGGCGGCTGCTGCGCTTCACGGGCGCGATTACGTAACCCCCGACGACGTTATGTCGGTCTATCTGCCAGCAATGAGGCACAGAGTGCTTCTCCGTCCGGAAGCCGAGATAGAAGGGCTGAGGCCGGACGACGTACTGAAGAACCTGGCGCGCCAAGTACCCGTGCCGCGCTAGGCAAGTGGACAGCCCGTCGGTTTCTATGCAAGAATCGCCACACCCAGGGGCGCCTTGCGCCCGATATCCCCGATCGAGGTGAGAGTTTTGAGGATCATGGCGTCCCACATCGGATTGTGCCTAGCAGCCACCATTGCACTGGCATTCGGAGTTACCACGGTTAGCGATGCCCAGACGACAAAGGGCGGGAAGGGAACCACCGCTACCAGCCAGCCTGCAAAGACCCCGGCGCAGCAGCGACCCAATTGGTACAACATCCCCGAGGACCGCTTCGTGCCCGCATGGGCCCCGGATAAGGCTGTAGCAAAGGTGAACGGCGAGGCGATCACCGCACGCGAAGTCACCACCTTCCTGTGGGATTGGCGCGCCGCGGATGTCGTCAACACACTGATGATTTTCAAGCTGATAGACCAAGAGGCCAATCGGCAGAAGATCCGGGTGACCCGCGCAGACGTGTTGGCCAAGATGGATGAGACACTGGCCGATCTCAAACCCCTCGTGCCCGCCGGACGCACGTTGGAACAGGAACTATTGGCTCGGAATACCGCTTGGACGAGGCTCTACATTCAGATCCGTGCGACCATCCAGCTCGATCGCATCATTGAGCAGAGCCTGAAGCGCGATGACCTGGTCTCCACGGCGCAGATCATCATCCGCGTGCCGGGCAACACCCCCGAAGAGCAGGAAAAGAATAAGGCGGCAACGCTCGAAGCCGCCCAGAAGGTCGTCGAGGAGATCCGCGGTGGGCTATCCTGGGACGAAGCGGTCGAGAAGTACAGCGAGGACCCGTTTACGAAGGGTAAGGGCGGAGACCTCGGATGGCGCTGGAAGGAAGAGCTGGACCCCAAGTTCGCAGAAGCTGTTTTGGGCAAGAATGTCGGCGCTGTCACCGATCCGATCGAGACGCCGAGCGGATACCAGATCGTGCGCTTGGTCAAAACAGGCCAGCAGGCCACTCCCGAGGAGTACAAGACTGCCGTGGACCGCATCACCGAGATGAAGCGCGGGATGATCGTGCGCGAACTCCAGGACAAGGCGAAGATGGAAAACTACATCGTGCCTGTGGTCCCTCCTGGCGCAATGACTCCCAGGCAGCCGCAGCCCTCGCCCGAGGGCAACCGACCACCCCGCTAGAGGAAAGCTCGTGACCAACTTCGGCGATGGGGGCGCGGAAGCGCCCCCATCGCGCATTAGCCCGAAGCAGGGGCTGTTAGCGACGATCGGACCTTGCCAAGTGCCCCAGCCTCTCGTTTCAGTGCCACCGCAGCTTCCAAAGCGTCGGCCTGACCGTGTCGCGCGCAGACTCGAGATGCGCGGCCTCCTCGCGATAGTGCCGTCCCGCAGCTCGAATCGACTCGATTTCCGACTGTGGCAGGTCGCCTTCGATCATCGTGAGGTACTGTGAAGCTGCATAGCGTGCGCCGACGAGGGCATCGTAGATGTACCAGTTCATGTGGGCGTTGCGCGGTGCCTTGTTGCGAAGGCCATCAGGCGCAACATCGTCGAACCTCAAGTTGTCGCGTAGGCTCGGTGACCCACGCCTGGAGACCGCGCAGTCCCGACCAGTAATTCTCGCCCTTCTCAGTCAGTGGTAGCGTGATGGCAAGCTCGGTGGAGCGCGCGACAGAGCGGCGCGGTTGAGGTTCGCAGGCTTCGGGTCGCCGAACTGACTGGGTGACGCCCCAGGGGTACTCCCGAAGTTCTTCCCACGAGTCGGCGTCGGTCCAATAGGCGCGCCAAGAGCAAGACGTTGCCGTTCTCGGCGTAGCCTACAATCAGGCCGTCCTCTTCCTGCAAAACCCGTGGGTAGGAGCTCTCTCCTGACCCTCGAATCGTAGCAGAGGAGGCCGAATGAAAGAGCCGACGTTTGAGGATCGTGCCGGATTCACGCTCTTGGGAGTGGGCGAGCGCATCGTGCTCGAGCAGGCCGATTGGAAGGCCCTGTGGGCCGCATTCGAGAGGCGGATGGCTGATATCGCGCCTGTTGCACTGGGAGAGGCGTGCTATGGAGCCTACTTCGACGCGGGAGACCCGAAGGCGAGCGACTTCTTGGCGGGCATGATGATTCCCGCCGGGACCGCGGCGAAGGAAGGACTCGTCGCCCGCGATGTTCCCGAGGCAAGATACGCGGTCTTCGAGTGCAGCATGGAGGAGATCGGGCCGACCTGGCATCGCATCTTCGGTGAGTGGCTGCCAGGGTCTGGGTATCGTTACGTAGAGGGGAACCCGTGTTTCGAGGAGTTTGCCCCCGGCGTGATGGAGGGCAATGTGCCCGTCCGTATCTTCGTGCCGGTGACGGGGTAGCGAGTGGAGCTTTGGTGCTGGGATGTGCTTGTGTATCGGACCAACGACCGACCAAGATTGGAGTGCGTGATGACCCCTGATGCTGAGCGGGGTGCTCGGGCCACCCGTCATGCTGAGCCCGTCGAAGCATGCGTGGCAGGCGGCGAGCGTGGCGCGTCAAGCAGGTTGCGTGCGGCACGCGCCGTCATGCTTCGACGGGCTCAGCATGACGTTTGCTTCGACGGGCTCAGCATGGCGGCAGTCATACCCCTCATCGCGTCACTGTCTCATCCCTCACAGCTTGCAGTGGTGAGGGTGGCACCACCTAACGGGGTGGGAGAGAGCAAGGGACAACATACATCCTAGGAGGAATGGAATGTCGAGAACCACACTAGGTGTCATAGTAGGAAACCGCGGCTTCTTCCCGGATCACCTATGTAAGACCGGGCGGGAGCGGATACTGGCACTGCTCGAGAAAATGGGATTCGACACGGTCGTGCTACCGGAAAGCGTGGGTAAGTTCGGTTCGGTCGAAACGTTTGGTGAGGCGAGGGCCTGTGCCGAATTATTCCGTAAGCACGCAGACGATATAGATGGCATCTTGGTAACGCTGCCCAACTTTGGCGACGAGCGCGCAGTCGCCGACACCATCCGTCTCGCAGCACTGAACGTGCCCGTCCTGGTGCATGCCTTCGCAGACAAGCCGGCAAAGATGTCGCTCGCAGACAGGGCCGACAGCTTCTGCGGAAAGATGTCGGTGTGCAACAACTTGCGTCAGTATGGGATCCCGTTCTCGCTGACCGCGCTGCACACGGTGGACCCGGACAACGACTCCTTCCGAGAAGATCTGCAGCGGTTCGGCGCCACCTGTCGAGTGGTGCGAGGGCTGCGCAACCTCCGCGTCGGTTGCATAGGCGCGCGTCCGGCAGCTTTCAACACCGTGCGCTACAGCGAGAAGCTTCTCGAGAGATCGGGCATCACTGTCGAGACGCTAGACCTGTCCGAGGTGATCGGTCGCGCCAATCGTCTAAGCTCGGATGATCCAGTGGTCAAAGCGAAGCTGGACGAGATCCGTGCCTACACCCAGACCGAGGGTATCCCCGCCGAAAGCCTGGATCGCATGGCTCGCCTGGGTGCAGTGGTGGACGCTTGGATGCGGGACCGTGAGTTGGCAGCCACGGCCTTCCAGTGTTGGACCTCCATCGAGGAGTTCTACGGAATCGTGCCCTGCACCCTAATGTCCATGATGAGCGACCGGTTGATGCCCTCTGCATGCGAGACCGACATAGCAGGCGTGCTGGGAATGCACATCCTTCAGCTCGCTTCGGGCAAGCCTTCGGCACTGCTAGACTGGAACAACAACTATGGGGACGATCCGGACAAGTGCGTGGTGTTCCACTGTTCCAATCTGCCGAAGAGCGTGTTCCGAGAGCAGAGGATGTCGTTGCAGGACATTATCGCAGCCAGCGTGGGCCGGGAGAACGCTTATGGCACCATCGTCGGGCGCATGCAGCCGGGGCCGCTGAGCTTCCTACGCATTTCCACGGATGACCTGGCGGGCGACATCGTCGGATACGTGGGCGAGGGTCGCGTGACGGATGATCCGCTAGACACCTTCGGTGGTTTCGGAGTAGTGGAGGTGCCCAACCTGCAACTCCTGCTGCACTATATCTGTGCGAACGGCTTCGAACACCACGTGGCCGCGAACCTCTCCGAGGTCGCAGCACCGGTTTACGACGCTCTGACGACGTATCTGGAGTGGGACATCCACTGGCACGCATGAGTCTTGTGCCGGAGGGCAGTGCGCAGAAGACAAGTTGACAGCGGGCGAAACCGGAGTTACACTGTGCACGGAGGTGAAGTCAGTTGACTTCTCGCAAGGCTTTGGTGCTTGCCGGCGCGGCGTGCCTCACCCTCGCCGCTGCGCTCGGCGTTCTCTTCGCCCGTCCAGTATTGGCCCAGTTCGGAGGCAACGCGACCGCTCTTCGTGTGGCCACACTCCCCCGCCAGTCCGAGCTGTGGCGCCTGACCCTCGACTATCCCGGAGCCACATGGGAGCATACGCATGACGACGAGTATGGCTCCCACTGGTTCATGTGGTTCACCGTACAGGCAACTGGCCGCAGACCGGTAGTAACCGATGTCGACCCAAACGATCCTAGCGATTCGGATGAACCGGACGGGGATCATGTGTACAACGTGAAGCTCACCACCCATCAGGGGATCCTGCAGTACCGTACGTTCGATGGATCCTGGAAGTCCTTCAGCTTCCGAAGGGTTGCCACAGCGCCGTACGAGCACCTTCGTGACCTCGAAGCGCACAACGGGCACATCCTGCCGCCTGGGCACTATCGGATGGAGGTAACGTTCAGCGGGATCGATGGTGGCCAACCATGGATCGTCACTGACCCTGCTCAGGAAGTGATAGAACATGAGTTCAATGTGGTGGGGTACTACGGCTACTGGGCAGAACCATAGGACTATGAGGTTGGACTAGTACGGTTTCCTCTTCAGCCAGAGGTAGAACTCATCGGCTTCGGCCACCGTGATGGGCATCCATTTCGCGTGTCCGTCGCAGAAAATCCAGCTCCCGCCATCGAAGTGGTATGGGTGGAAGTGCCCTTCGATACCGGAGTCGCCCGGGTACGTGTTTAGCGGTTCCGCCGACCAGTCGCCATCTCGGTTCTCGCCCTCGAGAATCGTGCCGGCGGGCATTTGGATCTCGGGCAGGCGCGAATAGCCGAACCCACCGGGAACGATGTGCGCGTAGGGCCAGTGAGTCAGCCACGGGTTGACGCCGTAATGCCCTACGTCGTGCCCGCCTGCGTTCCGGTGTTGGATGAAGGTCTTGCTGGGGCAGTGCAGAATGCCCTTGCTTTTGCAGTAGGGCTGCACTCGCTCGCGCCAGGTGTCCACCCACCAGATGCTGGCGTTCGCCGTGTTGTGGGGAATGGGCAGGCAGGAATTGTAGTCGGAGGCGTATTCCATGTTCGCGATACCGAGCTGTCGCATATTGGAGACGCAGGTGGTCTGGTGCGCCTTCAGCCGCGCGTGCGAGAAGATGGGAAAGAGGATGGCGGCAAGCACCGCGATGATGGCGATGACCACCAGAAGCTCGATCAGCGTGAAGGCAAGCGCCGTGACCGGACCGTGACGGCGCGCGCCGGAATACGGGCGGCTGTCTCGTCGCACGACACCAGTGTACATCGGAATCGGGGCGGAGGTGGTGGGCGGTACTGGCTTTGAACCAGTGACCCCTTCGTTGTCAACGAAGTGCTCTACCCCTGAGCTAACCGCCCACGCTGCGATTCCATTATGGGCTCCCGGACGCCGACGGGTCAAGCGGGAGAGGTGGGGTAGCGGCCAGTGCGAATGCCCTGACGGTTCGACATCGCGGCAGACCGGTCCTACGGGTGGCGGCGAGCCACGCCGCCCGTCGCACGGCGCGAACCCAAGAACTGCGCTGGGGCATGACCTAGGTCCGTTCGCAAAGCGCATGCTGGGGTGGTCCACACAAACGCGCCGGTCGGAATCGGGCCCCATGCCAGATCGTGTGCAACCCGATCGAGTGCCGTGACGTATCCTTGCTGTTGGAGTGGCGCCCGGTGGGGTATGGTCGGTAGGATATCGTACGCCGAGGAGGCAAGCAATCTATGGGAAACATTCTCAAGTTCATCGTAATCGGCATCCTGGCGCTGCTAGCCATCCAAGTAATGTGGTGGCTGTTCAAGGCTGCGCTCGCACTCGTCATCCCAGTCGCGGTACTGGCTGCCCTGGGCTTTATCATCTACCACTTGATGGGTGGTCGGCTGTCCGACAGGTCGGACAAGAGCCTGCCTAAGTAAGGGAAGGACTCCGTCCGTAGGCTCCAGAATGGACCTGCATGTTGTCCGCCATCCTCAGTGCCTTCGTGCTTGCCTCGGTTCCGCAGCAGACCCTTGAACTAGACGGTGAGACCGTCCGCATCACTCGCGACCCCTTCGGCGTGCCGCACATCGTCGCGCCGTCAATCCGCTCGCTTTTCTACGGTGCGGGCTATGCGGTGGCCCAAGACAGGCTATGGCAGATGGAGCGCAACCGTCGCATGGCGAAGGGCGAGATGGCCGAGATCTATGGCCCCGACGCCCTAGCCCAGGACAGGGCGGCCCGCACCGACGGCTACACCGAGGACGAGCGACAGCGGCACTTCGATAGGCTCGGCCTACGACTGAAGTCCGCGATTCGTGCCTACGCCAAGGGAGTGAACTCGTGGGTTGCAGAGGCAAAGAGGGAAGGGAAGCTTCCGAAGGAGTTCGCTCAGTTCGGGGTGGATCCTCGGCCCTGGGAAGTCACCGATACGGTCGCCATCGCGCAACTGATGAGCCGTCGCTTCGGGGCCTTCGGCGAAGGCGAGTTCCGCAATCTGCTAGCCTTTACCTACCTGGAGGCTCGACTGAAGGACAAGGCTCTCGACGCCGTCAACGATATCGCGTGGATGGACGATGCCGAGGCACCCGTCACAGTGCCTCGCGACGCCCCGTTATCTCGCTCGCACAAGCCCGTGCCCAACCCGCCGAGGGAACTGACCAAGGCCCATCTCGCTCTGCTACCCAAGCTGGGTTTGGCCGACCTGCTGGAGGGCATTCGGGCCTTCGCCCATTCGGACGAGAAGGAGTTTGCCGAGGCGCACGGGCTGTACACGCGCTTCGGCAGCTACGCTATCGCAGTGGATGCACAGCGCTCGGCTACCGGCAACGCCTTGCTCCTGGGCGCGCCGCAGATGGGATGGACAACGCCGCAAATAGCGCACGAAATTCGGCTGGAGGGCGGGGGAATCGAAGTCGCCGGCATGGGATTTCCCGGCATCCCGGGCGTGCTGATCGGCCACACCCGCCACCTAGCCTGGACCACCACATCCGGCCTAGGGGACACCGAGGACGTGTTCGTGGAGCACATAGACCCCGAGAACCCTGCGAACTACTTGTACGACGGTAAGAGCCTGCCTTTCGAGGTCCGAGTTGAAGAAATAAAGGTCAAGGGCGGGGAGACTGTGCGCCACGAGGTGCGCCGGTCGGTGCACGGGCCCGTCGTGCGCACATCTGGCAAGCAGTGGGCCTACGCTCGCCACTCCACGTATTGGGAGCGGGAGCTGGATAACTTCGAGGCGTTTTTTGCATTCTATGAGGCGAAGAACCTGGCGGAATTCGAGGCGGCGTGCCGTAAGGTGATCACCTCGCATAACTTCCTGGCGGCGACGTCCTCGGGGGAGATCGGCTACTGGTACGCGGGCCGGTATCCTGTCCGCAGCGAGAAGCTGGACCCGAGATTCCCCACGCCGGGCACGGGGGAGTATGAGTGGAAGGGCTTCGTTCCGTTCGAGGAGCTGCCGAAGTGCGTGAAGCCATCGCGCGGGTGGTTGGCGAACTGGAATAACAAGCCTGCCACCTGGTATGGGCATTCGGACACGCCGACCTGGGGCGCCGTCTTTCGCTCGAAGCGGCTGGACGACCTGTTAGGTAGCATGCTGCTCATTTCGCCCGACCGCTTGCGTGAGGTCGTGCGCGACATCGCTACCTATCAGGTGGACGCCGACTTCTTCCTCGAGCCGCTCTTACGTGAGCTACCGTCGCATGACGCCGGTGCGCGGCTACTGCGTGCCTGGGATCGCCACGAAAGGGAGGGCTCTGCCGCTGCGGCGTTGTTCCGCGCGTACGTGGGTAGGCTGCGCGAAGAGACGTTGCTGCCTACACTCGGCAACTTCGGTTCCGACCAAAGCTTCCGCCAGGTGGCCCAGGCCAGCTACCTCTGGCACGTGCTCAAGCCGGGGGCGAAGCCTAAGCTCGACTACCTGGTTGGTCGTTCTCGCGAGCAGGTGATGCGGGCGGCTTGGGAGAAGGCGGTGGCGGACATCCAAAAAGACGCGGGGGATGACCTCTCGCGGGCAACGTTCCGCGCATCACAGATGAACCTTGCACCGCTGCCCCCCGTGCCCTATTCGAACCGCGGAACCTACATCATGCTCGCGGAACTAGGCCGTCGCGGAGTCCGCTCTATCAGCGTGTTATGCCCCGGCCAGAGCGAGGACCCCGCGTCTCCGCACTACTCCGACCAGCGCGACCTGGCATCGTGGTGGATGTACAAACCGCTGTGGGACAGCGTTAGGCCTCGGACCGAGCGATCGCAGTGAGCGAGTGGCAGGCAGACACCGCTCAGCGTCCATCCGGCAGGTCCATCGCACTGGCGGGGTTGCATTCGTGTTCGGTTGTCTATGCTTCTCCTAAACGAGCGGTGCATCATGTCGCCGAGCACGCGCAATGGAGGCGATCACCTCCCTGCAACCGCTATCGTCACGCCGAGCCCTCCCCGACGTCATGCTGAGCCCGTCGAAGCAAACGTCATGCTGAGCCCGTCGAAGCAAGGAGTCGTAAGCCGCGAACGTGGCACCGGAAGACGATGGCATTCGGCACGTCCCGTCATGCTTCGACGGGCTCAGCATGACGGTACTGGGCACGTTTACTCTCCGCATGGTTGGCCTTGCGGCCGACGTCGTGTCTCGGCGAAGCATGACCCCGCCCGCCGCTCCGCCCCGGCACGTTTGCCGGCACACCATCCGCTACCACGATAACACTGGTCTCGCTGCCTGGCGAGCGAATCCGAACGATCAGTCCGTTCGCGCGCCCTGTTGTAGGCCACACGGAATGATGCCAGGGCTGCCGGATTCTAGAGCCCGTGAGCGGATGAGCACTTCCCCCAAGCCAAGGCCAGGCCCAGCCGATGGCCAGTGCGCCGACATGGCGGCACACCACACGACTCGCAGGCTGTGCAATACTGGTGGCAAGCGTCGAGTCGCGCGTGAGCCCGCTCGACCAAGGAGGGGACCCATGATGCCCGTTGGCAAAATCTTGTCGGCAGCGCTGATCATCGTCGGTGCATGCGGCTGCGCGTCTGAGAGTGGCCCCATGGCGCCCGGGAGCGAGCAGTCCGGCAACACCAGGTCCACCACGGAGCCGCCGAAGACGGTCGCGGTGTCGTTCCGCACCTCGGACGGCCTAACGATCTGCGGCGACTTCGCCGACGCGAAGACGGATAGAGGCGTCGTCCTGTTGCACCAGTGGAACGCCGATGCGAGCACTTGGCGGCCATACCTGACCGCCTTCGTGGACAAGGGGATCAGTGTGTTGGCGATCGACGCCCGCGGCTACGGCAGGTCGGAACAGCAGGGCAACCAGCGGTTCGCACCGACATGGGACATCGGGCATGACGTTGCCGGCGCAGTCGAGCTGCTTCAAGAGAAGGGCTGCAAGCGGATCGGCATCGCAGGTTCCAGCTACGGCGCCAACAACGCTTTGCTCTACGCCGCCGCTCACCCGGAGGTTTTGGCCGTGGCGCTCCTCTCACCCGGCGAGAACTACCACGGACTGAAGATCGCAGACGCAGCGAATCAGTATAAGGGGAAGGCCTTCGTGCTTCTCAGCGAAGGGGATAGGGGAGTCGGTAGAGCGCTCGACATTCTGCGGAGTGGACTAGGCGACCGGCTGACATCGATCCTGCTCAAGGGGGACGCGCACGGCACGCGTATGCTCGAGAAGGAACCGGACTTGGTGAAGCAACTCGTTCAGTTCTTCCACGACGCGCTCAAGGCAGAACCGGCTGCCCCGCAGGCCCCTTAGCACCAGCACGCAGAGTGAGGATTGGGTCGCTGTGCAGCATCACGGGCCGGCCCTGACGGTCCCAGATTACCGTGCCAGCCTGCACCGTCCAAGGGCCGTTTTCAGGCACCCCGAACATCCTACCCACCAGTCGCCCTTCGCTGCGCGGGTTGCGCATCACGGTGAGACCGGTGTGGCTGGCGATGGGGTAGGCCTGGGAGAGGAACACCATCCGACCATCGTTATCCCACAACCTGAACTTAACTCCGAGGTCCCATAGCAGCGGGTGCGTTCCTGTGCCCCAAAAGATCACGTCGTGCGCCTGCAGATCGTCCGGCACGACATCGCTGGCCTTCTTCACTTTCCAGCCCGGCCAGAGACGAGGGAGTCTCTGCAGCAGCGAATCAGCCGACATCCATAACTCGTCCGGCACGATCACCCACGTGTCCATTGCGAGCTGTTGCAAGGTAGGAGGAACATCGCGAGCATCCACTCTCCTCAGCACACGCCACCATGGGTCCAGCGCGACGCTGGACGCCCCCGTTGGAAGCCGCAGATGCACCTCGCGGTCGGTGATTTGGGCAGTCAGTTGCTCGACCATGCCCCCGCGGGCATCCAAGAACGCAACCGGAACCGTCCCTCGTCCGGGCATCCCTGGCAACGAGACGACCACAGCGCCCGCTTCGGCGGTCACCCTCGGCTCCGCCCACAAACCCATGCCGACCCAGAAGTCGAAGAACCATCGGTAACTCGGTCCAGTCACATCGTCCACGGCACGTTGTAGGTCTTCCCAATCGACGCCGCGCGACACCGCTGCATCGGTCACGAAGAGGCGCAGCGCCTGCTGCAGCGCCTCTCGACCAATCTCGATCTCCAGCATCTCGAGCGCCTTACACCCTTTGCGGCGCGCGAAGTCCCACACGGACCAGCCAGATTCGGGTGACGCCAAAAACAGAGGTCCCTCTCGCACGGGCTCGGCGAACATCCTCGGGTTTTCCGATGGGCCGAGGTATAAGGTGCCGGCCGGGTAATCCTTTCGCGTCATCAGCAGAGCTGCGAAGTCGGCGAACGCCTCTGGCCATGCGTTTCGGATGTATGTTGCGGGCGCAATGCCGCCGAACCACATCTGCGCGACCGAGCGTGGCATTTCGTAGATCGGTGTGCTCGACCCCAGCACGATCAGCCCGGGCACCGACAACGGCCTGCCATGGTATCCCGACGAGACGAGTACCGTCGCCTTCCTCCACCGCGGAGCGCCTAGCCACTCGAAGAACCGATGTGCCTCAACTGCAGCCTGCAGATAACCCTCAGGACTACCGCACATTTCGCCTAGGTACAACAGCCGCACTGCCGTAGAGCCGGCTGACTGCTCCGCAGTGCGGTACTTGCCCGCCGCTAAGGAGAGGAATGTGCTCGGCTGCTTGCAGTCGTACTCAAATACGCCCGGAGCTCTCTTGACTGCCGGCTCCATGCTGGCGAGGTCCCAGCCATCTGGCACCCTAACGGTGGCCGAGTGCGTGGCCTGCAGACGCCCCACCGAGAGCCACCACACATGCCCGGACAGTACGCCTTCGTCCTCCGTTACCAAGCCCTCGGTGCTCTCATACCGCACGGTAATCTCTGTCGCCGTGCCGACCTGCACGGCTACCACGCCCCCGCACTGCGCGAAGGGCAGCGGGCCGGAATCGCGCCGCACCTCTTGCACCACGAACTCCGATCCCATCCTGAGGATCGCCAGACCCTGTGCACCGGGCATCCGTTCCAGTGTGAGCCGGTCGGTGATGAATGCCTTGCCACTCGCAGGGTCCAAGCGGATATCGAACCGGTGGTGGGTGACGCGGTAGCCGGCCGCCGCCTCGTCGGGAAGCCGCGCTCCGATGCGAAGGTCACCGTCCTCCGAAGTCACTCGAAACACGTGAGCCGTCGTGTCTCTCGCCCTGCTGGGCGTGTGGAAGACCAGGTAGCGCTGCAGGGCGGATGGCAGCGTCAGTGCCCCCGCTCGCCATCCCGCCTCTCCACCGCCGTAGGGGCCGTTCTCTACGATGAACGCGAACCGCTCGCCGACGCCTTGGGCGCACGCGCGCCTCAGAGTGAGGAAGTCGCGGCTCCGAGCGGCCGCGTCGGCTGCGGCGACGAACTCGTCTAGATCGTCAGCGTGAGCAGTAACCAGAGCAAAGGGTAGCAGTAGGAGAAGCGAAAGCCTCAGCATCATCGAGGTACAGACGCCCACAGGTTGCTGCGGTTTTCTCCTACTGAGGGTTCGCATGCCGCGTCTCCATCTCTGCGAAGAACTCCTCGTCGGTCATTCTCTCACGCATCGAGAGATATTCTTCGGCGTCGGCTCCTACGCGGTACCGGAACCTCGGAGTTGGCGCCGTGGCTGCCTTCCAGATGACCTCCGCCACCTCCCGCGGGTCGCCCGCCGCCTCCGCCTGTTTTGCTCTGCGTCGCCTCGTGCCCTCACGAACGGCTGCGTACGGCGACGCTGGGTTGTCGGTGTCGGGATGCACGCGGAGCGAGCGACTCTGAAAGTCCGTGAGGAACATCCCGGGCTGAATGACGCTCACATGGATGCCGAATCCGCGCACCTCGTGGTACAGCGCTTCTGACAGTGCCTCGACTGCGTGCTTCGTCGCACAGTAAGGTCCACTGAGAGGAAAAGCGAATCGTCCGACGAGACTCGAGAGATTGATAATCCGCCCGCGCCCCTGCCGGCGCATGATGGGCAGCACGGTCTGTGTGACCGCGAGCAGCCCGAACACGTTGGTCTCGAAGTTCGCGCGCACCTCGTCCAGGTCGGCCTGCTCTACGAAGCCGAAGTAGCCGTAGCCCGCGTTGTTCACGAGGACATCCACACCGCCGGCAACACGTTCCATCTCGGCGACTGCGCTCGTCACCTGTTCATGCTTGGCAACGTCCAGGGTCAGGATTTCGATCGAACCGGCGCTGGCTTCCGTGGCAACGGCTCTCAGCGCGTGGGCTCGATCGGGATCACGCACACCGGCCCATACCCGCCATCCGCGCCCCGCAAAGAGCATCGCCGAGTGCAGCCCGAAACCGCTCGAACATCCGGTAATCAGAACTCGTCCCGCCTCGCTCACGTCACGACACTTCGATCAGGAATAATGCGCCCCATGACTGCACATTGTCCCCCATTGGGTCTCCGCTCATGAAGATGGTGTCCTTCGTGGCCAAGGGCCGCACCCGCGCTGGCGTCTTGGTTGAGGATCTCGGGCTGTGCCTCGACATCGCTGCGGTTCTGAGCGCTACGCCCGACGGCACCGGCAGCGCAGCACCCAGAACCATGCGTGCTCTCATCGAGATGGGGGAGACCGGGTTTCGCCTCGCGGGGCGAGCAGAGCGGATCGCTCGCGAGTTGTCAGTCTCCGACCCCACCAACCTTGCGAGTTCTTCGTTCCTTATCGGAGAGGTGCAGTTCCTTCCGCCGGTACCGGACCCATCCAAAGTGATCGCCATCGGACTGAACTATCGCGATCACTGCGAAGAGCAGAACGTGCCTCTACCCGAATACCCCACGGTGTTCGCAAAGTTCCCCAGCTGCCTGGTCGGGCATGGGCATCCCATCGTGAAGCCTGCCGAGACGAACAGCCTGGACTACGAGGCGGAGCTGGCCTTCGTAGTGGGGCGTGTGGCTAAGGACGTGCCCGAAGAACAGGCGCTGGACTGCGTGTTCGGTTATATGTGTTTCAACGACGTGACGGCGCGTGACATCCAGAAGGGAGAGAAGCAGTGGGTACGCGGAAAATCCTTCGACACCTTCGGCCCATGCGGACCCTATCTGGTGACGGCAGACGAGGTGGGTGAACCGCAGAACTTGTGTGTGGAGTGTCGAGTGAACGGAGAGGTGCGGCAGAAGGGCAACACGAGGGACATGGTGTTCGGTGTGGCGCACCTGCTGTCACGTCTGTCACGCAGTTTCACCCTGCTGCCGGGTGACATCGTGACCACCGGTACGCCTGCAGGGGTGGGTATCTACTCGAACCCCCCTCGCCTGCTGCAGCCAGGCGACGAGGTGGAGGTAACGATCGAGCGTCTTGGCACACTTCGCAATCGGGTGGAAGAAGCGGAGTCGTAGTTTCGCCGTCCTGACGGCTCCAGGTGGCCTCACGCGCGCCGTGATTCCGCGGTCTCGGAGGTTCTCCACTCGCTGTCGTGTGCGCGCATGCCGCCGTCCCGGTGGTCCTTGCCACGCTGCGCTACACCTGCACCGCGATGGCCCCACCGTCCGTGGGCGCGGCCACCCGTCCACGGGAAGGCATTCGTGCAGCGAACCTCTCGCCAGGCAGCGAGACCTGTGTTATCATGGTAGCGGATGGTGTGCCGGCAAGGTACCGGGGCGGAGCGGCGGGCGGGTGCAGGACGCGTTCGGGACGGAAAGGCAAGCCGCAGGCACGACCCGACGCGATACGGGACCCCGGAAGGCGGTTTCGGATTGCGTGCCTTTTCGCTGTGTAGGGCAGCCCGTTTTCTCACCGACTGCTAACTAGCCGCACCGCCATGCTCGGCCCATCATCGTGCCTACAACCGCAACCACTATCGTCACGCTGACCTCCCCACGTCACGCTGAGCCCCGCCGCGTCATGCTGAGTCTTGCCACGTCATGCTGAACCTCCCCCACGTCATGCTGAGCCTGTCGAAGCATGACGTGGCAAGCCGGCACCGTAGCACAGAAGGACGACGACATGCGGCGGGCGGGGTCATGCTTCGACAAGCTCAGCATGACGTTTGCTTCGACAAGCTCAGCATGACGCTAAGCAGGCTCGGCATGGCGATGCAGTAGACGTCCACGTTGCCTACAACGTCGCAATACCTACCATTAAGGCTGCGCGCGAACGGCGTTCTCCTTGAGCTCTCTGCACAGGGCGCGGAGGCTCGTGATAGCCGCCAGCTCGCCGGCGCTGAGACGGCAAGAGGCCGCGCCGTGCAGGTCGGGCCCCATGATGTCGTTGGGGTCGCTCGTGTCGTCTAACCCCAGGATGTGGCCAAGCTCGTGCGCGACGATGTGCACCAGGGACGCTGCATCGTGCGGTTCGCCCTTGGCAGTGTGCGTTGCCACCAGCACCGTCGCGTCCAGGTACGTGTTGTGCGTGGTTCTGCTGTACACGGCCTTGCGCTTCCACTCCACGTGACCGCATAGGTGGTGGGTGTCGCTAGCCAACTGCTTGCGAAACTCGATGCGGATGTCGGCGGTCTTCGGGTCGTCCGTCAGGCGGAAAGGCATGTCTTCCCCGAGCGCCTCACGCCATACCTCGAGCCCTTGTACTGCGCAGCGATACAACTCGGACCGCTTGGGTGCAGCAATATATACCGTCGAGCGGGGCACCAGCACGAGCTCGATCTCGGCTAGAGCCCGTTGCGTATCGCCCGACTCGAAGGCCATACACGCGGCTTCGTAGTGTCGGGTGATCTGCGGGTCTAGCCTATCGCGATGCGGCGACTCCGACCCGAAGGCGGAGACGACGAGGCCCACCGCGCACGCACACAGCAAGATAGGCAGCGCTCTCACTCTCAACTCATTCCACGAACAAACAATCAATAGGCAGGCACAATTGCCGGCCTCGGCGAAGGCGGCTCCGAGGTGCTCTCCGTCCGGCCCTCGGAAGTTGCCCAACCCTTCTGGACGACATGATAACCCCGGATCCGGGGAGGGAAGCGAGCGAGTAAATGGAACCTCGCACTTCTGCCGTCAGCAACGCCGACAGGACTGGATTGCCGGCCCTCCAGGAACCCGTAGGTATACTGGCCACATGAAGCCCGAGGATCCCGAACGACTGCTGGCCGATACTCGTGAAAAGTACCGCAGATTCGTAAATCCCGGCCTCGAGCGTCTCATGTCCTTCGCCGGCTTCGGACTAGAGTGGGAAGCCGAGGGCTGCTACGTGACGGATGCCGAGGGCAACCGCTATCTGGATTGCCTCGGTGGCTACGGCGTCTTCAGCCTAGGGCATCGGCACCCGAAGGTGGTCGAGGCGGTCAAAAAGCAGCTCGACCGCATGCCACTTTCCAGCAAGGTGTTCTTCAGCAAGCCTCTCGCCGACCTGGCGGAGAGGCTCGCTGCGGTGGTCCCCGGCGACCTGCAGTACAGCTTCCTGTGCAACTCGGGCACCGAGGCGGTCGAGGCGGCCATCAAGATCGCCCGGAAGGCCACGCACAAGAGCAAGTTCGTATGCACCATCGGCGGGTTTCACGGCAAGAGCATGGGATCGCTGTCGGCCTCTGGCCGCGAGGTGTTTCGCGCGCCCTTCGACCCGTTGGTGCCCGGCTTCGTGCACGTTCCGTTCGGAGATATCGATTCCATGCGCGAGGCGGTGGACGACGAGACGGCGGGCGTGATCATCGAGCCCATCCAAGGCGAAGGGGGTATCGTCATCCCGCCGGACGGCTACCTGAGGCAGGTGGCCGAGCTGTGCCGTGCGCGAAGTGCGCTGCTGATCGTGGACGAAGTGCAGACGGGGCTGGGCCGCACCGGTCGCATGTTCGGGGTGGAGCATGAAGGCGTGGAGCCCGACTTGATGACGCTGGCAAAGTCGCTAGGCGGTGGAGTGATCCCCGCAGGCGCGACGATGGGTACGCCCGCGGTGTGGGAGCCGGCCTTCGCCGAAAACCCTCTGATCCACTCCAGCACCTTTGGCGGCAACCCGCTGGCCGCGGTCGCGGGGCTGGCTACGCTGCAAGTGATCGAGGAAGAGGGTCTCTGCGAGCGATCGGCGCAGATGGGGGAGAGGCTGCTTCGCGGGTTACGTGCGGTGCAGGCCGACTTCCCGTCGCACATCGCGGAGGTGCGGGGCAGGGGGTTGATGATCGGTATCGTGTTCAGCGAGGACGATGTCGGCGAGTTGTGCGTCGGGCAGCTCACCGCGCGCGGCGTCATCTGTGCCTATACGCTGAACAATCCGCGCGTGATTCGCATGGAGCCCCCGCTGATCATCACCGAGGACCAGTGCGACTTCGCCGTGTCCGCCTTCGGCGATGCTATGTCCGCAACATCAGCTCTGTTACAGGAGCTGGGTGGATAATAGGCAGGAGGGGCGCGCGCAGCCCCCCTGCGACCAGTCTACACCGCGCGGCACAACTCCAGCCCGTTCGCCCACTCTGAGCAAGCATCACAGGGCGCTGAGCGGCGTGTCATCACATTCCGTCCAGAGTAGGAGTGGATGCGGAGACGGCGACGCCACACAACCAGTCATCGGCCCCCAAGGAACGCAGGTACACCTCACACTGATCCTCGAATGCCGTAGGAAGGACGAGTGCCTCCTGGACATTCACAACGCGAGGTTCGATCACCGGAGAGAGCGCGGGCACGCTCTTCCTTGTTGGCCTACCACGCTCCCCTTCTCGTTGCACCCAGGCAAAGTACAGGGGATTCCACCGCAGTGGCACGATCGTAACGGGCACCGGCTTGCCGAATCGAACGAGGTAACCCTCGCCGGTGCGCCGTGCCCGCTCCCTACCGCTCGCCGCGTGCGAAGGGGTTAAGTACCCAGTGCACTCGATGCTGCTGGACCCGTCGGTGGGAACGAGGTACATCGCAGGGATCCGTGCTGGCCAGCTCTCAAGGTGCGACTCGAGGCGATGGTCCGACTTCGTCGGCTGCCACGTATCAGAACCTGGATCGTAGGCCTCTACGACGCTCCAGCCTGCGGGCCTCAGCAGCAGGTCTTGCGACGCAACCACGAGCACGTGGCGCGCGGCAGGGTGCTGACCATGGGGTACGTCTGGAGCCAGAAACCTGTCGAGCTTGGGCCCTAGATCGTCGTCTCTGAGAACTCGGACCTCGTCGGCGAGCAACACGTTACCTGAGCGCAAGCCTACGGCAAACGGCCACGACTCCACCGGCCACGGGTCCCTCTGAGGCTCCCAAGGCTCTGGCATGAGGTCCGTTGCGTCCCCTTCGAGGATGTGGAGCAGTTGGGCCGAAGCCAGCGGATAGTCGTCGGGGCGCCAGAGGAGTCGTCGGAACAGCATCCACTCGACGTCGCGCTCGCTAGGTGGAGTGACCCCTGGCTCTAGCAGTGGCCCCTTTACGTTGAGCGGGCCGGTCTGCACGCGATCCGAATCCCGGTTCCACCAATACCAACCAGTAGCCACTATGACCGCAAGCACTATTGCGGAAGATGCTATGAGCATTGCCCGAGACATGTGATGACTCCCTTGTCCGCTAGCGCATGTCGGACATCTTTAGTCCGCCGTAGTAGAGGGACGTCCCGCCCCACAAGCTATCCGTGAAGACACGGATGTTGTAAAATGGTGGACTATCCATTAGCCACAGCTGCCCTTGGTACCAGTCGTGGGCAGGAGGCCCCTGGAAGTCGGACGTTACTTCTGACCTACCGCTCAGCCACTGCATGACCTGACCGATGGTGTAAGTTGTCTGATAGGGCACTCCACCACCTTCCGAGAAACGTTGAAAGAACAATCGCACCATGTCAATGTATGGATCCGCACCCATGTACATCATCCCGAAGTAGCCCATGTAGTAGCATGCAGGATCGCCGATATAGTAGTCCGGATCGCTACCGCCCCAGAACCAGTATGCCATGTCGTTCGCGTTGCTCATGGACACTTTTGTCCAGGACTCGGGGTCCTTAAGGTTCCCTTCGTTGATACTAGCGTAACGCCTACCGCTGCCGCATGCGTCAACCCACACGAGTCTCGGCTTGCGCTTCGGGAGCTGAAGAGCAGCGATGTGCACGTTGGTGACACGAACAATGCCGACTCTAGGATCGAGGCTGATCTCCCCAGGTGCTGACCTCATGACGAAACTGGTCGTATCCAGATCGCCTTGGGGACGCACGTTATGGTTGCCGTGGGTGAAGATGTACACCATGCGGGTTCCACTCGACTTGATCCAGATCGCGACTCCTGGCGTCATGCCATCAGGTCCATAGTCAAGCCAGTAGGCGTTGCCGGGCTGAAACACCTTTACAGGCAGGCTAACTCTCTTGCAGGCCGCCCTGATGTGAGCGAGGCGAGCATACCCCGACGTCATGGGGCCTACGTTGTGGTGCATTACGTTCACCAGCACAGCTCTCGCTTGTCCGAGCAATACCCGGCTGACCTCCAATCGCTTTGGCTTGATCTTGGGCTGGCCTGGTTTGTCAACGAGAGTGAGCACGAAGCGGTAGGTGTCGTCCTCCAAATCCGTGCCGTACATGTCGGTGCCATCCCACTCATAGGCCACCACTGGACTGGCGGACGGCGAGGTCCAGGTCTTCACGACGATGCAGGTCGAGCCCTCAACAACGTCCACGCGGAACCGTTGCGGCTCCTTCAGCTTGCACGCGAAAAGCACCCTCTCCCCGCCGCCCGCGTTCAGTACGCACGCCTTGTAGGTGTACGCCGTGCCGTTGGTCGCCGAGGTGTCCAAGAACAGCCGCATCGGGGTCTCTCCGACGAGCGAGTAGTTGCCCCCGCCTGCCTTCCTATAGACGCGATACGGAGCGTAGGGGTTACCCAAAGCCGATCTCCACGGTCACGGGGATGTTTGCCGGCGAGGCCGTCCAGAACTCCAGGCTCGCGGTGCCGGAGACGGCGGTCACGCCCAAGAGGCTAGAGGGCAGCAGGAGCGCTATGAGGGCCGTACCCCTCCGAAAGCTCAGCCATGCTAACCCCCTTTGTGCCCTTCGGCTGATAGTGGGCACGCTACCAAGATAGCAAAACCCCCGGCCCTTGTCAAGCCTTGTAAGG